>NZ_JBFUAY010000020.1:0-64939 GCF_056406015.1 Rhizobium sp. P1_E1
ACCTACTTCGAGGTGACAATCCGCAGGTATTCATTTATATTTTTGATATCCACAATTCTATTATTGCTTATTTTTAACTCATTAAGACTGCTTAATAAGCACCTGTCTTCAATCGTACAATCTATGTTCGATTCCGTCGAGATTTTGATTTCGATTGCTGATGTATTTTTGTTTTCAACTAAATGTAGACTTGATCTTTACGCTATCTCTCTGGGATGTTATTTGACACCCACATTAAGACAATATAAATGATGCAGTGCAGCATTTCCTATGGTTATTCGAGTACTCGGAGTTATGCTCATGGATGGGGCGACACACGCATCAGCTCGCAGGGCCGGCATCGGCAAGACGGCGATATCGGCTAACGGCAGCATTCATCTCAACAGCCGCATCGTCATCGACGACGAATTTCTTTCCTGCCGGTCGAGCGTCCGGCGTTTCCGGCGCGGCGAGGTCATCGCCGGGGCCGGCGTCCTCGTCGATACCTTCGCTCGCGTGCATTCGGGGGTGGTCAGCGCCAGCACGATGCTGCCCGACGGCAGGGAATTCATCGTCGAGATCATTCCGAAATCCGGCCTCATCGGCGAGCTCGAGGTTCTGCGCAGGCAGACGTTGAGTCTCGAATACCGAGCCGGTTCCAACTGCGAACTGCATTTCTTCGAAGGCCGGCTGCTGCGCGACATGTACGCCAGCGATCCCTGCTTTCGCGAAAAGGTCTTCTCCAGGGCGCTGGCGCGTATTTCAGAGCTCGAACTCCGGATCATTGCAAATGCGGCGTCGAGCCTGCAATCGAGGCTGGCCAGCACGCTGCTGCGGCTTTCGGCTGTTTACGGAAAAGATGCGGCAAACAGCGGGGACGAACTGATCATCTCGCAAAATGACCTGGCCGCAACGCTGCCGGCGTCTCGCGAGAAGGTCAATCAATGCCTGCGGCGCCTGCGGGAAAGCAAGATCATCGACGGGGGGCAGGGCAAGATCCGCATTCTCAACCGCAAGGCGTTGGAGGCCTGTGCCAACGGCGCGGTTTCGGTGAAGTGATGCGCCCATCGCTTCCCGGGGTTCTCCGATCTGCCACAAGCGTCGGCCGCTTTCCCGGCCCCGGCACGACAAAGATCGATCGCGTGGTCATCATCGACGACTATTCGGTGGCCAGAGGCGGTGCGACGGCGCTGGCGGTGCTGTCCGCCAAGCTTTTTCGGGGGCTCGACATCCCCGTGACCTATATTTGCGGGGATGACGCCGCCAATGCGGAGCTTGTCGCCCTCGGAGTCTCAATGGTCGGGCTGAACAGCCGCGACCTGCTCAGCGCCGAGCGTGCGAAGGCTTTCGTGACCGGCATTCACAATGGCGCCGCCGTTCGTATGGTCGCGAACTGGATTGCTGCAAAGGACACCGCCAATACCGTCTACCATGTCCATGGCTGGCACCAGATCCTGTCTCCCGCGATTTTCAAGGCGCTGGTGCCGGTCGCCAGACGATGCGTGGTTCACGCGCATGATTTCTTCACGGCCTGCCCCAACGGCGCCTTCTTCGACTATCAGGCGCAGGAAATCTGCCTTCGACGCCCGCTCGGCGGAAGCTGCATTGCGACGGCCTGCGACAAGAGAAGTTATTCGCACAAATTGTGGCGGGTTGCCCGTGGCTCCAATATCCTCCGGCTGCTGAAGGATCAGGCCGATTTCGGCCGGATCGTCCTTCTGCACGAGAAGATGGCCGGCTTTCTCGTCGGCGCCGGATATCGGCCCGAACGGCTGACGACGATCCGCAATCCCGTCGCTCCGCTATCCATCAAACGCATCGAGGCGGAGGCTAATGAGGAGTTCGTCTTCATCGGGCGGTTGGATGAGGAGAAGGGCATTGAGGACGCCGTGGCCGCCACGCGCAAAGCCGGCGTCAAGCTCTGCGTGATCGGGGACGGGCCGCTGATGCCGCTGGTCGCAGCTTCGGGAGATCACGTCAGGGCCGTGGGCTGGCAGTCGCATGCGGAGATCGGCCCGACCATCCGCAAGGCGCGCGCCCTGTTGATGCCGTCGCGCTATCCCGAGCCGTTCGGCCTCGTCGCTATCGAAGCGGCCAGGAGCGGTCTGCCCGTCATCATGTCGCGCAGCGCCTTTCTCGCCGAAGAAATGCAAAGAGCCGGCATGGCGCTTGCCTGCGATACGGCTGACGAAAGCGCCTTTGCCGATACTTTGACGAGATTTAGCCAAATGCCGGGGCATGAGGTCCGCGCTATGAGCGAGCGAGCTTTCCGGCTGTCGCCGGATCTCGCCTCGACACACGAGGAATGGCGCGACGCGCTTCTTGCCGAATACCAAAGCCTGATTTCGACGAATGCGGTTCCCGAGCTGACAGACGGTGTGGCGATACAAGGAGTATTGAGTTGACTCTTAAAGCAACTACCTCTCTTCCCGACGCGAGAGCATTTCTGGGCGATGCGCCGGTGATGGCGAAAAGACGTGTCACTGAGGCTGGAGGCGTGAGCGATACCAAGCAGCTTCGTGTCGCCATCGTGCATTATTGGCTGGTTTCGATGCGCGGCGGCGAGAAAGTMGTCGAAGAGCTGTGCCGCATGTTTCCGCAGGCCGACATCTTCACCCTCGTCTGCAACCGGGATCGCATCAGCGATTTTCTGAAGACGCGGAACATCCGCACGTCCTTCCTGCAGAAGATCCCCGGCGCGCAACGGCATTATACCAAGATGCTGCCGCTGATGCCCTTCGCGCTCGAGCAGTTCGATCTGCAGGACTACGATCTCGTGCTGTCGAGCGAATCCGGACCCGCCAAGGGCATCATCACGCGCGCCGACGCCCTGCATGTCTGCTACTGCCACTCGCCGATGCGCTATATCTGGGATCAGTTCCATGTCTACCGTCATGGCCTGCCCTGGGTGGGTCGCGCCATGATGTCGATCACGGCACCCATGCTGCGCGCCTGGGACGTGACGACGTCCTCGCGGGTCGATGTGTTCGTCGCCAATTCCGATTATGTCGCAAGCCGCATCCGCCGCTTCTACGATCGGGAATCCATCGTCATCCATCCGCCCGTTGCGACTGACGATTTTGCAGTGGGGAAGGGAAAAGGCGAATTCTATCTCTATGCGGGACAGCTGACCACTTACAAGCGGCCGGATATTGCCGTTCGCGCCTGCACCGAGGCCGGGCGGAAGCTGGTCGTGATCGGCGAGGGAGAGCAATTGGCTTATCTGAAGTCGATCGCCGGACCGACCGTTGAGTTTCTCGGCCATCAGCCCTTCAACGTTCTGCGCGACCACCTGTCTCGATGCCGCGCCCTGTTGTTTCCGGGCACGGAGGATTTCGGCATCCTACCGGTGGAAGCCATGGCGTCAGGGCGGCCGGTCCTGGCTTTCGACGCCGGCGGCGCCAGAGAAACCGTTTCCTCGCCGCAGGTCGGGTTTCGCTTCGGGCAGCAGACCACGGAAGCTCTGTTGGAAACGATGGCGGCGTTCGAAGAGGTGGAGGACGATATCGATCCGCATGCAATCCGTGCGCACTCGCTGAAATTTTCTTCCGCCGTGTTCCGCGACCGTCTGTCCGGTCTCATTGAGCAACAACTGTCCACCCATGGCGACCGATCCGCCGACGTCTTCAGAAGACGGCCGGGCTGATGGGAAGGACGAAGCTGCCTGTCTTGCCGCTGCGACCGAAACCGTCTCAATCCGCCGACGAGGAATAGAAGATAGATCATGTCAAGCGTATCTCAGAGGACGGCGACGGCGAGTATCTGGACCATCAGCGGAAAATTCCTGGCGCGACTGCTCGATTTCGTCAGCCTCCTGATCCTCGCAAGGCTTTTGAGCCCAGCGGATTTCGGCCTGGTCGCCATCGCGACCTCGGTTCTGGTCATCGTCGAGACAATCCTGGACCTGCCGCTGACGCAGGCCCTGATGCGCCAGCCGTCGCCTTCGGACGATATGTTTGCCACGGCCCTTACCCTCAGCCTGCTTCGAGGCGTGGCCATCAGCACGCTGATGATGATCATCTCCTGGCCGATGGCTTTGATCTATGACGATTCCCGGCTTTTCTCTCTTGTCGCCGTGCTCTCCATCGCGCCTGCCATGCGCAGTGTGATCAGCCCGCGCATGGTTCTCTTCATGCAGCGGTTCGATTTCAAACGCGAGTTCGCACTCGATCTCATCACCAAGGGATCGACGCTGCTATTCGGTGTCGGGGTGGCGGTCGCGACCGGCAGCTATTGGGGGCTGGCGATCGGCGCGGTTGCGGGCCCGACCGCTGCGGCGGTCACCTCCTATGTCTTTGCGCCGATGCGACCGAGGTTCAGCCTTTCCGAGTGGAAGCACTTTCAGGACATGATCAGCTGGAACACCGTCTCGCAGGTGCTGAGTTCGATCAACTGGCAACTGGACCGGCTGCTTTTGCCGCGCTTTACCGGCTTGTCGACGTTCGGCGCCTTCAGCGTCGCCGACAATATCGCCGGTATTCCGTACCAGACCTTCGTCGGGCCATTGTTGCGTCCGCTGATGGCGGCATTTTCGACCGTCGATGACCGTCGTAATCTGATCGCTGCCTATCTGAAGGCGACGAACGCGATCACCTTCGTGGCGGCGCCCATCCTCATCGCGCTCGCCCTGCTTGCCGAGCCGGCCGTGCGGATCATCGTCGGCGAGAAATGGGCATCTGCGGCGCCGATTCTGCAATGGCTGTGCATCGTCAGTTTGCTCGGTCTTCCCACGAACATGATGCCGCCATTGGCTATGGTCCTGAACAAAACCCGCTATCTCGCTCTCCGGATGTTTGCCGAGTTCGCTGTCAGGGTTCCGGTCACCATCCTGGGCATTGCCTATTTTCAGGTGGCGGGAGCACTGGGCGCGCGGATCGTGGCGGTGCTTGTCGCCTATGCCGCATCGCTCATCATCACGCGACGGCTGATCGGCGCGACGGTTGCCGCTCAGTTGCACGCCTTTTTACGGCCTCTGGCCGCAAGCTTGCCGATGATCGCTTTCCTGCTGTGGATCGAGCCGATGCTCTCCGCCATGCCTGTCGGCCTCAACCTTGTCGTCAGCCTGGCGCTTTGCGGCGGGGCGGCAGTAGCGATCTTCTGGGCCTTCGCGTTGCTGCTGTGGCAGATTCTGGGAAGGCCCGACGGCATCGAGACCATTGTCGTCCAAAGGCTCATGCCGCGACGAAACGGGGTTCTCACCTTTTGATCGAGACAAGTGTAGTCCAACGATTGGTTTGGCGTTTTCGGAGGAGCAGAATGCGTTACGGAATATCTTCTAAGGCTCTGGGTTTGCTCATCGTTCTCGGTCTGGGGGCGTTGCCCGGCCAGCCCAGCGTGGCTCAGCAACCACTCAATATCAATGCGTATCAGCTAACGTTCGAGGAGAGTTTCGACAGTCTCGACGTCTCGGCCTGGGGAGAGAGAAGCTCCCGCTGGATCGCCCATACGCCCTGGAACGGCGATTTCGGTGACGCCCGTTTCACTGATCCAGCCCCCGGCTTTCCGTTTACCACCGATCAGGGAATTCTGAAGATCGAAGCGCGCAAGGAGGCCGATGGAACCTGGCGCTCGGGCCTGTTGTCGTCGGTGAACCCGAAAGGCGAAGGATTCTCGCAGCAATTCGGTTATTTCGAAGCCCGGATGAAGCTGCCGCCGGGCAAGGGCGTCTGGCCAGCCTTCTGGCTCATCGGGCTCGACCGGTCGAAATACACCTCCGAGATCGACGTGCTGGAATATTATGGGCGCGCGCCCTACGAATTCAGCATGGGCTTCCATATCTGGCGTCAGAGCCAGGGCGGCCAGAACAGCACCGGTGGCCATTGGCAAACCGTCCAGGACGGAATTCTGAACAGCGAATATCACACCTACGGCGTCGATATCCAAGCTGACAAGACGAGCTTTTATCTCGACCGTCAGTTCATCTGGAGCTTCGACACGCCGAAGGAGTTCCACATGCCGTTCTATCCGCTGGTGAACCTGGCACTCGGCTCGGGTTGGCCGATCGATGAAACGCCGAATCCTTCCATTCTGCTTGTCGACTATATTCACGTCTACCAGCGCAAGCCCACCGACGCGGCAAATTGAACAGCCGGGGATAGCCGTTCCGTCGCTAACGGCCGCAGCTGAGGCCGGTTTGCGGGTCGAAGAGATGCATTGCTTCCTCGTCGAAAAAGAGGGTGAGCTTTTCGTTGTCGCGGATTGGCGTGCGGGGCGGCAGGCAGGCCATCAGGCGCTGATTTCCGGCCAGGGCGGTGACGACGAGTTCCGGGCCGGTCAGCTCTGCGACTTCAAGGGTTGCCTCGATCGACGGGCCGGTGCCGTCTGTGCGAAGCGCCTCGGGACGAATGCCGAGGATAAGGTCGCGGCCATTGCCGGCCGTCTCGCGGAAGCGGGCGGGCAGGGGCAGGCTGGCATCGGAGCCTGAAAGCGCCAGGCGGCCGTCACGCACCGTTGCCTTCAGCAGGTTCATCGGCGGCGCGCCGACGAAGGTCGCGACATAGAGCGTTGCCGGATGGTTGTAGATCTCCTCCGGCGTGCCCAGCTGCTCGATGCGGCCGTCGCGCATGACGGCGATGCGGCTTGCAAGCGTCATGGCCTCGATCTGGTCATGGGTGACATAGACGACCGTGGTCTTCAGCATCTGATGCAGCCGCTTGATCTCGGTGCGCATCTCCATGCGCAGCTTGGCGTCAAGGTTGGAGAGCGGCTCGTCGAAGAGGAATACCTCAGGCTTGCGCACCAGCGCACGGCCGATCGCGACGCGCTGGCGCTGGCCGCCGGAAAGCTGGCTCGGCTTGCGGTCGAGGAGGTTTTCGATCTGCAGGAGCCTTGCGGCATCGCGCACGGCATTGTCGCGCTCCGGCGCCGGCACCTTGCGCATTTCCAGGCCGAAGCCGATATTCCGGTGCACCGTCAGATTGGGATAGAGCGCGTAGGATTGAAAGACCATGGCGATATCGCGGTCCTTTGGATGCACGCTGAGCACCGAGCGGCCGCCGATCCTGACATCGCCGCTCGTGGCCTCGGCAAGGCCGGCGATGATGTTCAGGAGGGTGGACTTGCCGCAGCCGGAGGAGCCGAGCAGCACCAGGAACTCGCCGCTTTCCAACGAGATGTCGATACCTTTCAGCGTGTCGACATCGCCATAGGTCTTGCGGATGTTCTGAATTTCGAGCGCGCTCATCGCACAGGCTCCTCGGGAGATGATGGGCCGCCATAGTTGCGGGGAAGGGTGGATATGGCGCGCGAGGCGACTGCGGTTCCCGCCTGCAGGCAAGAAATCAGCGGCTCATCGCTTGCGAGCGCGGCGAGAAAGGCGGCGTTGAAGACATCGCYGGCGCCGATCGTATCGACGACCTCGACAACGGGTGCAGCCACCGAAACCAGCAGGCCGTCCGGCCCGATCGCGAGAGCGCCGTCCGGGCCGCGCTTGACGACGATGATCGCACCCTCCGGCATATGCGACCTGATGTGACGGGCCGCCTCGACCGGATCGGCAATGTCGGCAAGTGTCGTCGATTCGACCTCGTTCAGAAGCGCGATACCGCTGCGAGAGAGCCATGCGCGTGTCGCTGCGCAATTCTCGTCTGTCCAGCCGTCGAGCGGCCAGCCGGTATCGAGCGCGACGGTGATGCCATGGCTGTCGGCCCAGTCGAAGAAGGCGTCATAATCCGCTGTCAGGTCATCGGTCAGGAACGAGCCGCAGAGAAGGGCGTAGCCGCCCTGCAGCCTRGCGCCGTCGATGACCGCGAAGACATCCGCCAGGCTGAAGCGCGGCAGGTGGCCTTTTGTCGTGAAGAAGGTGCGTTCGCCGTCCGGATGGGTGATGCCGACGGAGAGCGTCGTTTTCTCAGGATGTACCGGCCACTTGTCGGAACGGTGGCCGAAGGCTTCGCTCAGCCAGCGGCCAAACTGGTCACTGCCGATATTGGCGGCGATCTCGAATTCGACGCCAAGCGCTTGCCAGGCGAGCGCGCTGTTGCCGGCGGCGCCGCCGACCCGTAATTCATCATGATCGACGATGATTTCCGTCCCGGCCTTTGGCCAGGGGGCGACCGGTCCAAGGATCAGGTCGATGTTGACGTTGCCGATGACTGYAAGCGGCCGCATTCATTCGCTCCGGGTGATCTTGGTGGAGCGGACCGGCGTTCCGGCATTCTCCACGCGGGCGTCGGCAAAGGCGACCATCAGCCGCTGGGCGACCGACAGCATGGCGAAGATCGCAGCAAGACCGGTTGCCCGGGCGAATCGGATCGTCACCGCGCCGGCGACCGACGCTTCGCCCGAGGCGTCGAAAAGGATGACGGGGGCGCCGGTCTCGACAGCGGATGTCGCCATTGCCGTCACCAGGCCGGCCGTCTCGTCGAAGCCGCGAAACAGCACGACGCCGATCTCCGGCCCCAGCATCTCCATCGGTCCGTGGCGCAGCTGGCCGCCTTCGAGCGAGAAGCAGGGACGACGCGACAGTTCCGTCAATCCGAGCGCCAGCGCCTCGGCGATACCCTGCAGCCGGCGGCCTGACGTGACGATGGTCGCGACATTTTCGAGCGCGGTGAGCGCGGCGGCGATGTCATGGTCTTCCGGCGCCTTGAGGGCGGCAATCGCGGCGTCTGGATCTTCGCCGAGGGCGGCGAGGATTGCCAGATGCAGGGCGAAGGTCACCGTCAGGCTCCGGGTCGCGGCAAAGGCAAGCTCGGTGCCGCCGGYGCCAATGAGTGACGGGGCGGTTCTTGCGAGGAAGGAGTTGCCTTCGAGCGTCAGGCCGAAGGTCTCCTCGGTGCCGCCGGTTTCGTTAAACCATCGCAGAACCTCGGCGCTTTCGCCGGATTGCGAGGTGACGAAGATCGTCCTGCCGGCGATCGGCAACGGCTGGCCGAGCTGCTCGGACAGCGGCAAGGCGAGGGCATCGATGCCGCATGCACGATAGAGCGGCTCGACGGCGCGGTTGACGGCATGCGAACCGCCCATGCCGATGAGCAGCAGCCTGCCGGTCTTCTTCAGCGAGGTGGCGGCCTTCGCCGCCATCGGCTGGGCCGCTTCATAGGAAGCGATCGCATCGGCATGTTGGCGGGCCATTTCGCGATCAATCGCGGCAAGCCCGGCCGGCCGGGTTCTTTCTGCTGTCATGTTCATCCCTTGACGCCGCCGCTGGTGAGCCCCGAAATCAGGGCGCGTTGCATGACGAGACCGATCAGCACCGGGGGCAGGGCGGCGAGCACGCCTGCCGTCGCGATCAGTCCATAATCGGAAACGCGGCCGCCGGCGAGATCGGCGATGGCGACGGTCAGCGTTTTGGCGCGCTGGTCCGAGGTGAAGAGCAGCGCATAGAAGAATTCATCCCAGGCAAGCAGGAAGGCAAAGAGGCTTGACGTCGCCATCACGGGGGCGGCGAGCGGCAGCGTGATGATCCGCAGCGTCTGGAACAGGCCGGCGCCGTCGATCATCGCGGCAGATTCGATCTCGCGCGGGATGGAATCGAAACCCGATTTCATCAGCCAGGTGGTAAAGGGCGCGAGAATTGTCAGATAGACGAGGGCGAGGCCGAAGACGTTGTTCAGCATGCCGAGATGGGAGAGGCCCATATAGAGCGGCACGGCGAGCGCGACCGGCGGCAACATGTAGGTGGCGATCACCATCGACAGCGACCAGCCGACCGAAGGTGTGCGCGACACAGCCCAGCCGGCCGGAATGGCGAGCGCGATGGCGGCGATCGTCGCCATGCCCGCCACTTCGATGCTGTTGCGCAGCGACGAGGTGAAGGCGGCGCCGGCGCTGTTTTCGATCGTCGAAAGCAGTACGCTGTAGCGAGAGAAATCCACCGTCTGCGGCCACCAGCGCAGCGGCTTTGCGGCAAGGTCGGCGGCCGGCGAGATGCTCATGATGAACAGCCACAGGATCGGCGCCAGGATGACGGCGGCAAGCAGCAGCGCACAGAGATGAATGAAAACAGAAAAGAGTGGGCTCTGGCGTTCCATCAGGCCGCACTCCCGGCGGTCTTGCGCACCAGAGCGGCGTAGCCGGCAGCAAGCAGCGTGACCAGCAGCGTGACGATCAATGCCAGTGATGCCCCCGAGCCTGCCCGCTGGAAGGAGAAGGCTTCCTGGTAGACCAGGATCGACAGCGTGCGCGTGCTGTTGGCCGGGCCACCGCGGGTCATGACCCAGATGATATCGAAGACCTTGAAGGCTTCGATCGTGCGCAGCACCAGGGCCACCATCAGCGGGCCGGCGAGATAGGGCAGGATGACGAAGCGGAAGCGGGCGAAAGCGCCGGCGCCGTCGACCAGCGAGGCGGCGGTGATGTCGCGCGGCACGGCCTGGAGTGCGGCCAGTGCGATCAGCGCCACCAGCGGAAAATTCTTCCAGCAGTCGGCGACGATGAGGGCCGCCAGCGCCGTGCCCGGTTCTCCGAGCCAGGARCGGTAGGCCTCCAGCAGGCCGAGTTGGGTCAGCGCGGCGTTCAGTGCGCCGTATTCCGGATTGTAGATCAATCGCCAGAGCGTGGCGTTGACGACGGTCGGCAGTGCCCAGGGTAGGATCATCAGGGCGCGCAGCGCGGTGCGGCCGCGAAACTGCTGGTTCAGCAGCAGGGCAGCAAGCACGCCGATCACCATTTCGGCGGCGACCGAGACGATCGCGAACCATGCGGTGGTGATCAGGGTGCGCTGGAAATTCGAGCCTGAGATCATCTTCGCGTAATTGTCGATGCCGACGAAGTTTCCTTCCGTGCCGACGAGCTTGGCGTCGGTGAAGGAGAGGCCGACGGTATCGATCAGAGGCCAGCCGATGACTGATATCATGACCACGAGAAGCGGCAGCATCAAAAGCCACGCGCGGGTTGTCAGCCAAGTGCCCGACATCAAGGCGACCCTTCTTCATTCACAGGTTATCGAGATCGAACCGGGCGACGGCGGGCGCCGCCCGGGGTTTCGTGCTTTGCTCAGAGGCCGCTATTGTCGGCGGCTGACTTCAGCGCATCCTCGGGAGAGGACTGGCCGAGCAGCGATTCCTGGATCGCCTGCTGCAGCGCGGTCGAGAGCTCCTGATATTTCGGCGTCGTCGGACGCGGATACATGGCCGCAAGGCCGATCTTGGCGGCGGAGATCAGCTCTTCCTGGCCCTTGGTGACCGCCGGGTCCTCATAGGAGGACGCCCAGATCGGCAGGCTGAGCTTGGCATAGGCATTCTGCGTCGCCTGCGACGTCATGAAGGTGATGTATTTCCAGGCCTCATCCGGATGCTTGCTGGCCGAGGTGATGCCGAGGCCCATCGAGCCGTTGACGGCCGAAGCCTCGCTCTTGCCGGCAACACCCGGCGCCGGCACGACGCCGACCTTGCCTGCGACCTTGCTGTCTTTCGGATCGTTGGCCATGTTGTACATGTAGGTCCAGTTCAGCGCGAAGGCGGCATCGCCGTTTTCGAAGACCTTGCGGACGTCCTCTTCCAGGAATTCCTTGGAATTCGGATTGGTGAGGCCCGAGGAATAGCTGGAGACCATGTATTTCAACGCATCGAGGCCGCCGCCGGTCTGGAAGGCCGGCTTGCCGTCCTTCAGGAAATCGCCGCCAAAGGCGCTGACGAGCGTGGTGTAGTCGCAGATCGCGGCTTCGGCTTGCGACCAGCTCCAGGCGATCGGCGTGGCGAGCAGGCCCTTGTCCTTGATCGTCTTTGCCTGTTCGGTCAGTTCGTCCCAGGTCTTGGGCGGGGTCTTGATGCCGGCCTTTTCGAGGATTTCCTTGTTGTAGAACAGGTATTTGGTGTCGAGGATCCACGGCATGCCGTAATATTTGCTATCATATTGCACTGTGGTCCAGGCGCCCGGCAGCACGCCTTTCTTCATCTCGTCGGTGACGCGCGAGGAGACGTCGACCAGCACCTTGTTGGTGGCGTATTCGGCCGGCCAGATGACGTCGAAAAGGACGACGTCGTAGCCGCCGCCGGAACCTTGCGCCAGCACCGTCTTGTCGTGCAGGCCTTCATAGGGAACGAATTCGAGATTGACCTTGATGTCGGGGTTCGCCTTGGCGAAGGCGTCGGTCATGGCGCGCACATCGGCCTCGCTATAGGCGGCCTGCGCCATGAAAAGCGCGTTCAGCGTGGTTTCGGCGAAAGCGTGCGGCGCAAGGGATGCGCCGATCAAGGCCGCACCCAGAAGCGTCTTGTTAAAGGATTTCAGCATTGCAGCCTCCAGTTTTTGACATTTACGCATTGCCGAGGGCGGTCCTCCRCCATCGGTGTTCGAGAAGGCACGCGCGAAACGTGCCGGTTCGTCGTCTCGGAGCGTCGTCGGAGCGCCTTGCGGGCTCCTGCGTTCCCTGGAACTCTCCGGTTCCTTATTAAGTCAAGTGTCTTGACTTATTACTTCTTCAACATTCTATTGGAGTCAAGAGGGAATTGCACATGAATGACAGCCGCCCGATCCGGGCCAAGAGCGGCACCAATCACGAAGGCACCAGCGCGCATAATCGGCGCGTGATGATCGATGCCCTGAGGATCAACGGTGCGCTTTCACGCGCCGATCTGGCGCGGGCGACGCGGCTGACCAAACAGACGGTGTCGAATATCATCGAGGAACTCGAGCGCGACGGTCTGGTCAGTTCGCAGGAGGCGGTGAGAAGGGGCAGGGGCCAGCCGTCGACACCCTACGGCCTGGTGCCCGAGGGCGCCTTTGCGATCGGCCTGCAGATCGACCGGCATGTGACGCGGGCGGTCGCCGTCGATCTTGTCGGCAGCGTTCTCGTGCGTGATGAGGCCGGCCTCCCACCAGGCGGTCCGTCGAACGGGACGAAGGTCATCCTCGATCTCGTCGCCAGCGTGCGGTCAAAACTTGCCGGGATCGTCCAGCAGTCGGAAAAGCGGCTGGTCGGTCTCGGCGCCGCCATGCCAGGGCCCTTCGGGGTCGCCGGCAGCGGCGACGATCCGTGGATGATGGAGACCTGGCAGAAATTTCCGTTGTTGGAAACGCTGACTGCCGGCACCGGGCTTGATGTCGGCCTGCAAAATGATGCGGCGGCGGCGGCGACCGCCGAGCGCATGGTGGGAGCCGCCCATGGCCTCGACCATGCCGTCTGCCTTTTCGTCGGTTATGGCATCGGCGCCGGCCTCATTCTGAACGGCGAGCTCTACCGCGGCACCAACGGCAATGCCGGCGAGATCGGCATGGCACTGCTGTTTGCCGACGGAAAATCGACGCCGCTCGAACATCGCGCCTCGCTCGCCTCGCTCTACCAGCATCTGTCGATCGATCCCGCCGATCCGGGCCTTTATGCACGGATCAACGATCTCGCCTTGAGGGGCGATCAAAGCATCCACGCCTGGGTCGAGGCGGCAGCAGTGGATCTGCGCTGGAGCATCCATCTCCTTGAGACGCTGTTCGATCCGCAGACGGTGATCCTCTGCGGCAGCGCGCCGGAAGCGTTGGTGAACAGGTTGATTGCGGCAATCGGCCCGTTGCTGCCCTCGATCGCCGAGCGTCGCGGCCGGACGCTGCCGCGCCTGCAGCCGGGCATGGCCGATCCTTGGTCGGTGGCGCTTGGTGCTGCCGCCGGACCGATCAGCCGTGCATTCGATCCCCGTTTTGCGGCGATCCTGAAGGATTCCCTTCAATCCTGAGGTCTATATCCTGAGGTTGCACACCAGTGCAACAGCAAAAATGTCAGCGTTTTGCAAGTTTCGTTGCGGTGGAGCAGGTGAATAACGGCACTCCGGCGTAATATAAATAAATATTAAATATCCCATAAGAATCCATTGTTTCGAATATAAGTGTAATTTATTGACTGCATGTTGAAGCAATCGGCGAAATTTCTCTAAATATTTCCCCGAGATCGGCGAATAACGACTGTATGAAGGTTTTGTGACAACTGGATTTCGATCACTTCATGTCATGTAATATTCATTGGCCGCGGCAATTTGAACCAGCTAATAGGGCGTGCGCTGAAAGCGCGCGTCCCTTTTACGTTCGAGGTTCTCATGCAAGCCAAGCTTCTCGGCGCCGTTGGCGCCCTTCTCGCTACAGCGTTTCTTGCTGGTCCCGCTGCCGCCGCCGATAAGACCAAGATTGACTTCTGGTTCGGTAATTCCGGTGACATTGCAAAGCGTGTCCAGGAGCAGTGCGATCGCTTCAACCAGTCGCAGGCCGACTACGAAGTCGTCTGCACCAGCCAGGGCAGCTACGACGCGTCCCTGCAGAACACCATCGCTGCCTTCCGCGCCGGCAAGCAGCCGACCATCGCCCAGGTCTCCGACGCCGGCACGCTCGACATCATGCTCTCCGGCGCCTACTACCCGGCCAACAAGCTGATGGCCGACATGGGCTACACGGTCGACTGGAATGACTATTTCTCCGGTATCTCCGGTTACTACGCGACCTCGAAGGGCGAGATGTACTCCTTCCCCTTCAACTCCTCGACCGCTCTGCTCTACTGGAACAAGGACGCCTTCGCCAAGATCGGCAAGGATCATGCTCCGGCAACCTGGAAGGAAGCAGGCGAAGACCTCAAGGCTCTGAAGGATGCAGGCTATGCTTGCCCGCTCGGCTTTGACATCTCCAACAACGAAGTCTGGCAGTATATCGAGCAGTTCGAAGCCGTAAACGGCGAAGCGATCGCCACGAAGAAGAACGGCTTTGAAGGTCTCGACGGCGAGCTGGTGTTCAACAAGAACCCGCTTCTCGTCAGCTACGTCAAGGACCTCAAGTCCTGGTACGACAACAAGCTTGCCGTCATCAAGAACAAGGCTGTCGGCCAGACCTTCGTCGAAGCTTTTGCCGCTGGCGATTGCCAGGTCATCCTGACCTCGGTCGGCGACCACGGTAATGTTGGCCGCACCGCCAAGCAGGGCATGAACTGGGGCGTTGCTATGCTCCCGACCTACGGCGACGCAACCCGCCACAGCTCTTATGTCGGCGGCGCTTCGCTCTGGGTTCTGAAGGGTCACTCGGACGCCGAATACAAGGCTGCCGCTGCCTTCTTCAACTTCATCGCAAAGCCGGAAGAAGCTCTTACCTGGTCGACCGTTACCGGCTACATCCCGGTTCGTAACTCCGGCTTCGAATATCTGAAGAAGCAGGGCTTCTACGACAAGGCTCCTTATGCCGGCCGCGAACTCGCCATTCAGAGCCTGACCGCTTCCCCGGCTGGCGACGCGGCTCCGCACGGCATCCGTCTCGGTGGCCTGCTGCAGGTCCGCACCGAAATCGCCAATGGTCTGCAGGCAATCTTCGTCAACAATGCCGATGTCCAGGCTTCGCTCGACGGCGCTGCCGAACGCGGCAATACGCTGCTGCGTCGCTTCCAGCAGACCTACAAGAACGTTCAGCTCCCCTGATCGCTTGATATGAGCCGCACCCGGCCCGCGTTTCGCGCGCCGGGTGCGTCTTTGTAAGTTCTAGTCGGCCGCGGATGCGAACTCCCCGCCCGCGCCTAAAGCGCGCCGCTCGCGCTTTAGATCATTATTTCGACGCATGTCGTTACCGCAAAACCGCTGCACACTTTTGCTCGACATGCTTTAAACCAAACCAGGACGAAAACGACCACTCATGGAAAAGCGCGTCACTTTCTCCTCAACGACGATCGGACTGCTCTTTGCATTTCCGATGCTGTTGCTGATCTTCGTCTTCTTCTATTGGCCGAGCGCACAGGCGCTCTATTGGGCGTTCACGCTCGAGCAGCCATGGGGCGGCGGCAATGCCTGGGTCGGTTTCGACAATTTTAGACAGCTGCTCACCGATCCGATCTATTGGGACTCGATCACCCGCAGCATGATCTTTGGCTTCAGCTCGACGGCCATTGCCATGGGGCTGGCGCTCATCCTGGCGCTTTTGACAGATCGTGAACTGCGCGGCCACAAGGTCTACCGGTCCGTCTTCATCTGGCCTTACGCAATTGCCGCTCCCGCTCTTGGCCTCGCCTTCCGCTTCATCCTGGCTCCGGAAGCCGGCCTTCTGTCGGTTATCAACCACGTCTGGCCCGGCCTCTGGAACCCCGCACTCGACGGCAAGGATGCGATGATCGCCGTCATCGTCGCCTTCTCCTGGAAATATATCGGCTACAACTTCATCTTCTTCCTCTCGGCGCTGCAAGGCATTCCGCGCTCGCTGATCGAGGCCGCCGCAATGGATGGTTCGGGGCCGATGCGCCGGATCTGGGATATCCAGCTGCCCCTGCTGACGCCGACGCTGTTCTTCCTGCTCGTCATCAACATCACCGAGAGTTTCCAGGATTCCTTCGGTATCGTCGACGTCATGACGCAGGGCGGCCCGGCGCGCGCCACCGAGCTCATGGTCTACAAGATCTATTTCGACGGCTTCAGAGGTCTCGACTATTCGGGCGCCGCAGCGCAATCCATCATCCTGATGGTGCTCGTTGTCCTTCTCACCATCTTCCAGTTCCGCTTCATCGAGCGGCGCGTGCACTACAAGTGAGGTCGCGGACATGATCGAACGCACGCCGATATTCAACTTCATCTGCTATACGCTTCTCGCGCTCGGCATGGTGATCGCGCTTCTGCCTTTCGCCATCGTCATCATCGCGTCGACGCTGGATCTGGAGACGGTCAATCGCGTGCCGCTGCCGCTCTCTCCGGGCTCGCATTTCTGGGAAAACGCTGAGACGGCCTGGGTTCGCGCCGATCTCGGCAACAAGCTGTTCCACAGCATCATCTTCGCCGCAACGGTCGGCGCCGGCAAAGTCATGCTGTCTTCCATGGCAGCCTTCTCCATCGTCTACTTCCGCTTCCGTGGCCGGTACGTGATTTTCTGGATCATCTTCATCACGCTGATGCTGCCGCTGGAAGTCCGCATCGTGCCGACCTATTCGATTGCGGCCAACGCGCTGCAGCCTTTCCAGACGATCCTCGACTTTACCGGCATAAGCTGGCTCGTTGCACAGATCACCGGCTTCCAGATCAAGCTCGAGTGGGGCCTGCTGAATTCCTATCCCGGTCTCGTTCTGCCGCTGGTCGCGACCGCGACCGGCACCTTCCTTTACCGGCAGTTCTACCTGACGGTTCCCGACGAACTTGCTGAGGCCTCGAAGATGGACGGATCGGGCCCGGTCCGGTTCTTTTGGGATATTCTGCTGCCGCTTTCGCGGCCAAACATGATCGCGCTCTTCACCATCATGTTCGTCTGGGCCTGGAACCAGTATCTCTGGCCGCTGCTGATCACCACCGATCCGAAATTCGGCATCGCCGTGACGCAGCTCAAGACCCTCATCCCGTCCGAATTCGGTCTGCCCGACTGGAACGTCGCCATGGCCGGAACCCTGATCATCATGTCGCCGCCATTGATCCTCGTCATTCTGATGCAGCGCTGGTTCGTACGCGGCCTTATCTCCACCGAGAAGTGAAGGAGTATTCCCTTGGCACCGATCTCCATTCGTGGCGTGAAGAAAAACTACGGCAAGAATCCCGTCGTTCACGGCGTCGATCTCGACATCCAGTCCGGCGAGTTCATCGTCATCCTCGGCCCGTCCGGCTGCGGCAAGTCCACCCTGCTGCGCATGATCGCCGGCCTCGAGGAAATCACTGGTGGTGAAATCGCCATTGACGGCCGCGTCGTCAACCAGCTGGAACCGCGCGAGCGCGGCTGCGCCATGGTGTTCCAGAACTATGCGCTCTATCCGCATATGAGCGTTGCCGAGAATATCGGCTACGCATTGAAGGTGGCCGGCGTCTCGAAGGCGGAGCGGAGCCGGCGCATCGGCGAGGTCGCCAAGGCGCTCAGCCTCGAACCCTTCCTCGAACGCCGGCCGGCCGCTCTTTCCGGCGGTCAGCGCCAGCGCGTCGCCATGGGCCGCGCGATGATCCGCGAACCGAAGGTGTTTCTTTTCGACGAACCGCTGTCGAACCTCGACGCCAAGCTGCGCATCGCCATGCGCGCCGAAATCCGCCGCTTGCACCGTCGTCTCGGCGCCACTTCGATCTTCGTCACGCATGACCAGACCGAAGCGATGACGCTGGCCGACCGGCTGGTGGTGATGAACGGCGGCAGGGTGGAGCAGGTCGGCACGCCGGAAGAGGTCTATCATCATCCGGTCTCGCGCTTCGTCGCGGGCTTCGTCGGCACGCCGGCGATGAACCTGCTCGAGGGCACGATCAATGACGAGGGCGTCTTCGTCTACGATCAGAGCCGCAAGGTCGTACTGCCGCGCGAACGCGCTGCACCGCTGAAAGGCAAACGCGTCGTACTCGGCATGCGCGCCGAAGCCGCCCGGCTGGTGGCCCCGGATGCGCCCGGCGCCCTCACCGCAACGGCCGATTTCATCGAAGAGCTCGGCGCGAGCCGCGTCGTGCACGCCGATTTCGACGGGCTGCCCTTTGCCGTGGCGCTGACCGAGGCCGTGAAGGTGAGGTCGGGCGATCCGATCGGCATCGCGATCGATTACGACCAGATCCACCTCTATGCCGCCGATACCGGCCGGATCATCGAGAACCCTGTTATGAAAGGCGCAGGCGCCGTCCCCGCCTAAAGCGGTCTGAGATGATCCTTGCAGAGCGTTCGGCGGCTGAGGATGTCAGCCGCTTGCTCGAACGTGAATTGCCTATCGGTGGATTGGGTCGATCCACGCGACGTCTTCCGGCTTTTCGACCGGCTCGATGTCGAGATTGACGACGACCGGTTCCTGGCCTGAGCGGACGAGCACGCATTCCAGCGTCTCGTCGCGGCTGGCGTTGATCTCCTGATGCGGCACAAAGGGCGGAACGTAGATGAAGTCGCCGGGGCCGGCCTCGGCAGTATATTCCAGATGCTCGCCCCAGCGCATGCGGGCCTTGCCCTTGACCACGTAGATGATGCTTTCGAGATCGCCGTGGTGATGGGCGCCGGTCTTGGCATTGGCATGGATCGTCACCGTTCCCGCCCAGATCTTCTCGGCGCCGGCGCGCGCATTGTTGATCGCCGTCGCGCGGTTCATGCCCGGCGTCTGTGCGGTGTTCGGATCGAGCGAATTGCCGGGAATGACCTTGACGCCATGTTCCCGCCAGTCGACATGATGCTGCTCGTGGTCGTCGCTCATGCCTTGCCTCCAGCTTCGATTTGGTCAGTCTAGGCCGGCGCCGGGCGGCGGCCAAGCAGATTTGCCGCTGGGCTGTCGCACAATATCTCGGCGCCCCGATAGCTTCTATGCACAAAGGAAAGAACGGACCCGATGAGCCATCTCCCGCAGATCGATTACGACACCGCTTCGGAAGAGGTTCGTGCGGCGCATGACGAGGAAATCGGGCTGCGCGGACGGATGACCAACATGAAGCGCACGCTGCTGCATTCGCCGGCCGCCCATCGCATCTATGCCGAATGGTTCACACTACGGGCCGAACTCGACCCCGCGATTAACGACCGGGCGATCTGGATTTTCTCGCATGCGATCTCGAAGGCGGCGCAATCGAAGATCGCCATCACCTTCTTTCGCCGGGCGCTGATCAACAAGGGTTTCAATCCCGACGCGCTGGAGCTTTCCGACGAAGAGGCGCTGCTCGACGCCTTCGGCAAGGCGATCGTCGCCGATTCCAACGCCGTTCCCGCTGAACTCTGGGTAAAGCTGAAAGAGCGCTACGAGACCAAAGTGCTCGTCGATCTCGTCGCCTTCGCCGGCATCATGCTGGCCACCGCCGTCTTCAACAATGTCGTCGAGGTCGATTTCGATCCCGAGCTTGAAGCCTTCGCCGAAGGTGCCAGCTCAGCCTAACCGCCGAGCGAAGCAATCGCGGACTTGACTGCGCCCACACCGGGCCTGGTCGGCCGGTATTCCAAACCGACGGCGCCGTCATAGCCGTTGGCGAAGATCCAGCCGAGGCGCGGAGCAAGGTCGATGCCGCCGGAACCCGGTTCGTTGCGGCCTGGGTGATCGGCGACATGGACGTGGATGATACGGTCGAGGCGGCCGTTCAGCACCTCTTCGGTACGTTCGTCCATCACTGCGGAATGGTAGATGTCGTAGACGATGCCAATCTCGGGGCGGGCGACGTCATCGATGATGTCGAGGCCTTCTCGGGTCGAATCGAGGAAGTAGCCGACATGGTCGATGCGGATATTGAGCGGCTCGACGCCGAGGCGGACACCGCTGCCTTTGAGGATATCGGCGCCGGCTCTCAGCGTTTCGGTGACTGCCCGGCGCTGTTCTTCGCGAGTCAAGCCCGGGAGATCGTCACCCGCCTGGGCGATCAGCACCGGCGCGCCGAGACGTTTCGCGACAGTGACGGATTCAGCCAGGCCTTTCAGCCAGGCCTGCCGGTTGGCGGCGTCGGTCAGCGCGATCATCGGTTCGGCGACGAGGCTGGTGACGGCAAGGCCGGTTTCCGTCAGCGCTGCCTCGATCGCGTCCAGATCCTTGTCGGTCCAGCGCCAGAATTCGATCGCCGTCAGCCCGGCCGCATGGGCGTGGCGGATGCGATCGGGAAAGCTGTCGCCTTCTTCGGCAAACAGCCACTCTATGCAGGCCGAATAACGTCGCATGAAAACTCCTCCCAAGTGTTGATGCAGGCATGCGACAGATCGGCGCCTGCCGCAAGAGGTGTTCGGGGCGCTTGACGCCGGGATTCATTGGCGGAACACTCAGCCCATCAGGCCGGAATCTCCGGCCGTTTGCGGAGGAAGACATGGACCTCGGATTGAAGGGAAAAACTGCCGTCATAACAGGTGCATCGGTCGGCATCGGGCTGGCGATCGCCGAGGGGCTGGCGGCTGAGGGCGCCAACCTCGTGCTGGCAGCGCGCGGCGGCGAACGGCTCGAGGCGGAAGCCGCCCGTATCGCCGAGACATACGGGGTCAGCGCCGCCGCTGTTGTCGCCGATGTGGCGACGGTTGCGGGAACCGAGGCGATCATAGCGGCGGCGGCCGAAAAAGGCGGCGCCGATATCCTCATCAACAATGCCGGCACCGGATCGAACGAGACGGTGATGGAGGCACCCGACGAGAAGTGGCAGACCTATTGGGACTTGCATGTGATGGCCGCCGTGCGGCTGGCGCGCGGCATCGCCCCGCAGATGAAGGAGCGCGGCGGCGGTGTGATCCTGCACAACGCCTCGATCTGTGCCGTTCAGCCGCTCTGGTACGAGCCGATCTACAATGTCAGCAAGTCGGCGCTGATGATGTTTTCGAAGACGCTCTCGACCGAACTCATCAAGGACAATATCCGTGTCAACTGCGTCAATGCCGGCCTGATCCTGACGCCCGACTGGATCAAGACCGCCAAGCAATTGACGGCCGAAACCGGCGGGAACTGGGAAGGCTACCTGCAGAGCGTCGCCAACGAGCACGCCGCCTCCAAACGCTTCGGCACACCGCAGGAGCTGGCAAATGTCTTCGTCTTCCTGAGTTCGGAGCGCGCGAGCTATTGCATCGGCTCGACCTATTTCGTCGATGGCGGCATGCTGAAGACGATCTGACCGAGACTGCCGGCTGGGCGCGCGGCGCCCGGTCTTTCTCAAGGCTGCCGGGCGTTTCTGTGGACGTTGCCGATACAAGCTATAAATAATAGCTATTTTGTTGTATGTTCACGCTTTTGACGCTATTTGCCTGCTATTGGCAGGATAAATACTGCGATTTCTACAAGGCGACGACGATGCTGACGAAAAAGGGAAAATACGGGCTGAAGGCGCTGGTCGACCTGGCGCGGCTGGCGCCGGGCGAGACTGCCTTCATCAATGACATCGCCGCCCGCAACAATATCCCGAAGAAGTTTCTCGATACCATCCTGCTCGAACTGCGCAATGTCGGCATCCTGCGCTCGAAGAAGGGACCGGGCGGCGGCTATTCTTTGTCACGGCCGGCCTCCGAAATCCGAATCGGCCATGTCATCCGCACGCTCGACGGGCCGTTGGCGCCGATCCGCTGCGCCAGCCGTACGGCTTACGAGGCCTGCGACGACTGTGCCGATCCCGAGACCTGTCAGGTGCGGCGCTCGATGACCGATGTTCGTGACGCGATCGCCGCCATTCTCGACAATATGACCCTCGAGCAGTTCGTCGCCGACGGCGGCCGCATCGAAGGCGCCAAAGAACAATTCCCGATCTCCGCCGCCAGCTGATTAGGCGCCGCAGGCCTTCGATATATATTCGCCTGCGGTGTGCATCAACTTATCCCGCGGCAGCGATAGCGCGTGAATGCGGGCATTGCGCCAATGGCGGTCGAGATTGAGGCCGATGCCGGCCGATGTTTCTCCTGCAAGTTCAAACAGCGCGTTTGCGGTGTCGAGCGCCGTTTCCCCGGCAAGGATTGCGGCGGCCGAGGCGGAAAAATGCGCGTCCGCCATCGCTGCCTCCATAGGATTGACCTGGGCAATGTCGAGTTTGCGGCCAGCCCGTTCTAAGGCTGCCGCCGTCGCTTCGATGCGGATGGCGCGCTCGCCGATCCGGGGGAGGATGGTCGCGCTGCGATCGCCAATCGCGGCCATCAGGTCGCTCCATGTGGCCCGCGCGATGCCCAGGCTGACGCCGGCCTTGAGCAGCAGGCCGAGCGAGATGCCGGTCGAATATCCGGAGGAGGGGGCAGGGGCAATCGCATCTGCATTGACGTGAAGCGTGCCGACGATCGCGGTCGCTGATCCATTGGTGCGCTGGCCGAAGCCGTCCCAATCGTCGACCACCTGCACGCCTTCATCATCGCGTGCGAGATAGAGCGTCACCGGGCGGCTGGGCGGGGCGGTGGCAGCAGCGGCGATCCAGTCGGCGAATAGAATACCGGGCGCCTGCCGCGTGCGCCCACTCAGGCGGTAGCCCGGACCTTCGGCGGTAAGCTCGGCCCCATCGGTGAAGGTGGCGGCCGAAAAGCGGTCGCCTAGCAGCACACGGGCAAACAGCGATGCCTTCAAATCCTCGGCAGCCTGGGTGCGGAGCGTTTCCAGTACGCAAAAGTGATTTTCCAGCGCCTCGCCGATCGAGGCATCGCCCTCGGCGATGATTGCAACGATTTCGGCGAGCAGGGCGTTCGACACGTCGAGCCCTTCATGGTCAGGCGGTACGGCGATTGCCGTCAGCCCGGATACCGACAGCGCATCAAGCTCGGCAAAGGGCAGGATGCGGTTGATATCGCGCTCGCTCGCCTGACGCCGGAATGCGGCGGCGAGATCGCGGGCCGTGGATATTGCCTCTTCTTCGCTTTCGATGCGATGCGCGGGAGGCCTCAGGCTCTCATGAAACTGCGATACCGTTCCCATCGGTCACTCTTTTCTCTATGGATATAGGAGTGAGGGATTGCCCCTCGAATGATAAGGCCGGTTTTTCTACAAAACCCGTGTGCTTTGAATTTTCTTACCAGCTTGATTGCCCTGTTCTCCACGCTACTTACGGTGAAGTGGGGCTTCCTTAATCGAGAAATATGATGAGCGACTCTCGTGCTCGCAACAGCGAGGTTTCGAAAATGGCGCGCCAGCCGAGACCGCGTCTGACGCTGGATATTGCCGGTATCCCAACCTATGCGATCGGCGATATTCACGGTCGCTACGATCTGCTTGTGAAAGCCGAGGCGGCGATCCTGCGCGATGGCGGGCAGTTGCCCGGGCGTAAGCTGATCGTCACGCTCGGCGACTATATCGACCGCGGCCCGGAATCGTCACAGGTCATCGACCATCTCATGGAGCCACCGCCGGATGGATTCGACCGCATCTGCCTTGCCGGCAATCACGAAGTCGCCATGCTCGACTATATCGACGGCTGGATCTCCTATGACGATTGGATGCAGATGGGGTCAGCGGAGCTGCTCAAATCCTATGGCCTCGATCCGGAGCACCTGCCGCTGGTCTTCCCCACTGGCGCGAAGCTCGATGCCTTCATACGGCAGTCGCTGCCGCGTACGCATATCGATTTCATGCGGGCGATGCCTGTCCTGCTGGAAACCCCAAGCGTGATTTTCGTGCATGCCGGCATCAATCCGAAACTGCCGCTCGACAGGCAGACGGACGAGGATCTGGTCCTCATCCGCCAGCGGTTTCTCGAAAGCCGGGTGCCGCTACCAAAACTCGTCGTTCACGGCCATACGCCGAACGACGAACCCGATATACGGCCGAGGCGGCTCAATATCGATACGCGCGCCTATCGCAGCGGCAGACTCACCGTCGCCCGCTTCTGGCAGGGCAAGGTGCATCTGTTTTCGACCTGACTTCCGTTTCCTCAGCCGGGTGGAATCGTCTCAGACGACCCCTTCCTTGACCGGCTCTGTCTTCGCTGGCTCTACAGTGGCCGGCCGCTTGCGGCGCCAGCCGCGCAGCACGACGTAGAAGACTGGCGTCAGGAACAGGCCGAAGATCGTCACACCGAGCATGCCCGAAAAGACGGCGGTACCGAGCGACTGGCGCATTTCGGCGCCGGGGCCGGTGGCGATGGCAAGCGGCAGAACACCGAAGATGAAGGCGAATGCCGTCATCAGGATCGGGCGCAGGCGAAGATGGCTGGCCTCGATAGCCGCCTCCACCGGCGACTTCCCCTCGTCTTCCGCTTGCCTGGCGAACTCGACGATCAGAATGGCGTTCTTGGCCGCAAGGCCGATCAAGACGATCAGGCCGATCTGCGTCAGGACATTGTTGTCCATTCCCCTCAGAGAGACCCCGATTAATGCCGCGAGCACCGCAAGCGGGACGATGAGAATGATCGCCAGGGGCAGAACCCAGCTTTCATATTGCGCCGCCAGCGCCAGGAAGACGAAGACGACGGACAGGGCAAAGATATAAATGGCGGTGTTGCCGGTGTGGGTCTCCTGATAGGCGAGTTCCGTCCATTCGAAGGTGGTCCCCTGCGGCAGGATCTTCGCCGCCAGCGCTTCCATCTTGGCGATGGCATCGCCTGTCGACGTGCCCGGCGTCGGATTGCCCTGAAGCGGCACCGAGACGTACATGTTGTAGCGCTGGACAAGCGCCGGGCCGCTGGCATCCTGGATGTCCATCAAGGTTCCAAGCGGAACCAGCGCGCCGGTCGCCGACCGGACTTTCAGAGCAAGGATGTCTTCCCGGTCCATGCGGTATTGCCGGTCGGCCTGGGCGCGAACCTGGTAGACGCGGCCGAACGCATTGAAATCGTTCACATAGGCGACGCCGAGATTGATGGAAAGGGCGTTGAAGATATTGGGGATCGGCACATTCAGGAAACGCGCCTTGTCGCGGTCGATCGCCAGGAAATATTGCGGGCTTGCATCGGAGAATGTCGTAAAGACGCCGGTCAGCCCTTCGGTCGTTGCCGCCGCACCCATCATCTGCCGGGCGAGGCCGAGCACGCGCGTCATGTCGGCGTTCTCGAGATCGGAAATCTGCATCTTGAAGCCGCCGGAATTGCCGACGCCACGCACGGATGGCGGCGGGATGGCAATGATGAAGGCTTCCTGGATGCTTTGCAGCTTTCCGTAAAGCTCGCCGATGATCTTGTTGGCATTCTCCCCGCCTTCTTCACGTTCGGCAAAGGATTTGAACGGGACGAAGACGACGCCGGCATTCGAGGCATTGGTGAACGTCGCCCCGCTGAAGCCGGCAAATTGCACGGCATTGCCGACGCCGGGCACTGTGCGGGCGATATCGCCCACCTGTTTGACGACGGCATCGGTTCGTGCGAGCGAGGCGCCGTCCGGTAGCTGTATGACGATGATGGCGTAACCCTGGTCCATGGTCGGGATAAAGCCCGCGGGAACTTTCGTGCCAATGTACCAGGTCGCTCCGAGCAGGCAGGCGAAGGTGACCATTGCGCCTGTCAACCCAATCCAGCTGCTGACCAGATGCCGAACGGTCCATGAATAGCCGGAACTCAGCCGATCGAATCCATGGTTGAAGCCGTTTGCAAGCCCCCTTCCCACACGGGATGCGACATTCATGCGCTTGGTTTCATGGTCATGGGTTTTCAGCAATATGCCTGCGAGCGCGGGCGACAGTGTGAGCGAATTCAATGCGGAAATTGCAGTGGTGACGGAGATCGTGACCGCGAACTGCCTGTAGAACTGGCCAGAGATGCCTGGAATGAAGGCTGTCGGCACGAACACGGCGATCAGCACCAGCGAGATGGCGACGACGGCGGTTCCGACTTCGTCCATTGTGACGTGAGACGCCTGCTTCGGCGTCATGCCGCGTGCCAGATTGCGCTCGACGTTTTCCACCACCACGATCGCGTCATCGACTACGATACCGATCGCCAGTACGAGACCGAACAGGGTGAGCATGTTGAGCGAGAAGCCAAAGGCGAGCAGGACGGCGAAGGTGCCGATCAGCGATACCGGGATGGCAATGATCGGAATGATCGCGGTTCGCCAGGATTGCAGGAAGACAAGAACGACGATTGCCACCAGGATGGCCGCTTCTGCAATGGTTCTATAGACCTCGGTGATCGAATCCGAGATGAATTCGGTCGTGTCGTAGACGATACGATATTCCAGACCCGGCGGGAAATTCTGGGATATGTCCTTCATGAGCGTCTGGACTTGATGGGCCGTGTCCAGGGCGTTGGTTCCCGGCCGGGCGAAGATGCCGAGAGCAACTGCGGGATCGTTGTTGAGATAACTGTTGGTGACGTAATCCTGTGCGCCGAGTTCGATCCGGGCGACATCCTGCAACTGCACGAGCCGCCCCGATGTCGTCGATTTCACAATGACATATCGGAACTCGCGCACGTCGGAGAAGCGGCCATCCGTTCGCACCGTATATTCGAATGCATTCTTGCCGGTGACGGGTGGGGCACCGATCTTGCCGCCTGATACCTGGACGTTCTGATCTCTCAACGCGGAGACGACGTCATCGGATGTCATCCCGTAAGCGGAGAGCTTTTCCGGATCCAGCCAGATTCGCATCGAATACTGGCGCTCGCCAAAGATCTGCACGTCGCCGACGCCGTCAAGGCGCACGAGAACGTCGCGGATGCGGTTGCGGGCGTAGTTCGAGACGTAAAGCTGGTCATAGCGGTGCGATGGCGAAAGCAGGTGCACCACCATCATCAGATCCGGCGAGCTTTTGTCGGTGGTCACGCCAAGCCGCTGGACTTCCTCGGGAAGACGGGGAAGGGCGATGGAAACGCGGTTCTGGACGAGCACCTGGACCTTGTCGAGATCGGTGCCGAGCTTGAAGGTGATCGTCAGCGACATCGCGCCGTCGGCGCTGGAGTAAGAAGACATGTAAAGCATGTCTTCGACGCCGTTGATCTGTTGTTCGAGCGGCGTCGAAACGGTATCGGCGATCGTCTGCGGGTCGGCACCCGGATAAGAGGTGCGCACGACGATGGTCGGCGGCGCTATCTCCGGATACTGCGATACCGGCAATTGCGTATAGGCAATGCCGCCGACGACGAGAAGAAGGATCGAGATCACGGCCGCAAAGATCGGCCGGTCCACGAAAAAATGAGCAAATCTCATTGTCCGCTCTCCGCGCCGGCGGTTTCGGGCGCAGTGTCCTGCCGCTCCTGCGGCAGTTCGGTCATCTGAGGCGTGATCTTTGCACCCGGCCGGGCGCGCATAAGGCCATTGACGATGATCGTCTCGGTGCCGTCAAGGCCCTCGCGTATGACACGGTAGCCGTAGAGCCGCGGTCCGGGTCTCACCGGCTTGGTCGAAACCGTGCCGTCTGTCCCGACGACATAAACGACGCGCTCATTCTGGTCCGAGCCGATGGCCTCGTCGGGGACGAGAATGGCCTGGTAGGTGTTGGAGGCTTCGACCTGTATGCGACCGAAGAGGCCGGGCTGAAGGACGAGATCGGGGTTGGGGAAGCGGGCACGGAGACGAATGGTGCCACTCTCATTGTCGACTCGGTTCTCGGCGAAATCGAGCTTTCCCTTGAATGGTTTGGCACTGGGATCCGAGATCGTCACGGACACATCCAGTCCGCCGCCGCCCTGCTGGAGATCCTTGCCCAGTTTGCGCGCCGTGTCGGCGAAATTCAGCAGGCGGCGCTCATCGACGTCGAAATAGAAATCGATCGGGTCGAGCGAAACGATCGTCGTCAACACAGTCTGGTCGGTCTGCACGAGGTTGCCGGCCGAGATCAGCCGGCGGTCGATGCGGCCGCTGAGCGGCGCCTTGATCTCGGTATATTCCATGTCGAGAGAGGCGCGATCGGCTGCGGCCTGCGCGCCGCGGACATTGGCCTCGGCCGAATCGAATTCCCGGCGGCGATCATCCAGCGTCTGGGCCGACTGGCTGCCGCTCGCAGCAAGCGATTGCGCGCGTTTATATTGCGCATCGGCAAAGACCAGGGCGGATTGCGACGATTCGAGTGTCGCTTTTGCCTGATTGAGCGCGGTTACGAACGGTCGCTGATCGATAACGAAGAGCAGGTCGCCCTGCTTGACCAATGCGCCGTCCTGGAAATGGATTTCCTGCAGGTAACCACCGACGCGCGAGCGAACGGAGACTTCGTCGACCGGCTCGAAACGGCCGATGAATTCGTCGCTGTCGACGACATCGCGAACGACCGGCTTGGCGACGGTGACGGGCGGGGGGGCGCTCTGGGCCAGCGCGGGGAGAGGCATGAATGCGGCAATATAGCCAAGCACCACCATCTGCCGAAGCGCGTAAGTCATACCGGTCCTCCAATCTCGACGGCCGATTCACTGCCGCCAACCTCAAGATGAAGTGATGCTGTTCAGGTCTTGCTGCTTTGAACGAGGGCCTCTGCCCCCATGATTCCCCCGGCGTTCAATCCCTTGGAAAAGGAAGGCCGGCACGCAATGCACATCAGAAAAATTGTAACCCTATGGAATTGGACTATAAACGGCAGCGGCGAAAAATTGCAAATGCCAATTGGTAACGATTCCGCAATCCATCAAAACGTTACGGGGGCATCAGCTCTCGACGATCTCGTCTCTGCCGGGTGGGAGAGCGGCGAGTTCGGCCCAGTCGAGCTCCTGAGAAATTGAAAAATATCGATCTCTTCGGCGCGGCGCATCGGACGGCGAAAGGGAGGAGCCACAGGATATGTTTGACCGGTCTGCGGCATTTTAGCCGCTGCCGTTGAATCTGCCGTCCATGCCCTTGCGCGACACGCATGCTCAATATATCTACCGATATTATAAGTATGCTTATAAATAACGGCACAGGTTTTCATGAACGCCACTCCCACCCTCGGTTTCCTTCTCCACGACGTCGCACGGCTGCTGCGCAAGCGGTTCGAGCAGCGCGCGAAGTGCCTTGGGCTGACCCGGTCGCAATGGCAGACGCTTGCCTATCTCTCGAATAACGAAGGCATCCATCAAGGTGGCCTTGCCGAAATCCTCGAAGTCGAGCCGATCACGCTGGTGCGCATTCTCGACAAGCTCGCCGAACGCGGGCTGATCGAGCGCCGCCAGCACCCGACCGACCGACGCATCTGGCTTCTCTACATGCGCGACGAGGCGCACCCGCTGCTCGCCGAAATGCGCGAGCTCGGCGACACCACCCGTGCGGAAGCGTTGCAAGGCGTCTCGGCCGAGCAGCGCGAGCAGCTTTTCCACATCCTATCCGTAATGAAGACGAACCTGGTTCAGGCATGCCGGAGCCCGGTTGACGAGAATGAGACGAACGATGGCTGATCAATCCCCCCTCCGCGTCGTTGCCGACGCCAGTGCCAAGAACCCTGTCGAAGAAAACCAAGAGAAACAGCAGGAAACGGTAGCCGAAGCGCCTTCATCCAATTCAGCGCCGGCTGCCGCCGTGGCTGCGCCTGGCGGCAACAAGGTCCGCCGCCGGCGCAGTCTCACGCGGCCGATCCTGTTTGCCTTGCTGCCGGTGGCGCTCGTCGTCGGCGGTTATTATTACGTCAATGGCGGCCAGGTGATGTCGACGGACAACGCCTATATCCAGGCCGACATGGTCGGGCTTACCACCGATGTCTCGGGTATCGTCGACCAGATCAACGTGCATGAGAACGAGGCCGTCAAGGCGGGGCAGGTGCTCTTCAGCCTGCGGTCGGATTCTTTCAAGATTGCGCTCGATGGCGCCAAGGCGCAGCTCGGCGCGCAGCGCAACCAGATCATGAATCTCAAGGCCAGCTATCAGCAGTCGCTTGCCGAGATCACCCAGGCGCAAGCCGACCTGCCCTATTATCAGGATCAGTTTGACCGGCAGCAAAACCTCGTCAACAACGGCAGCGCGACGCAGTCGGCCTATGACGAAGCCAAGCACAATCTGGAAGCCGCGCAGCAAAAGGTTGCCGTCGCCAAGGCGGAAGCCGCAACGACACTCGCCCAGCTCGGCGGCAATGCCGACCAGCCGGTCGAGGAAAACCCGCTCTACCTGCAGGCCAAGTCGCAGGTCGACAATGCCCAGCGCGAACTCGACCACAGCGTCGTCAAGGCGCCATTCGACGGCATCGTCACCAATGTCAACGCGCTGCAGGTCGGTTCCTACCTGCAGGCTTCGCAGCAGGCCTTCTCACTTGTTGCCACCGACCATCTGTGGATCGCCGCCAGCCCGAAGGAAACCGAACTCACCTACGTCAAGCCCGGCCAGACGGCCGAGATCTATATCGACACCTATCCTGGCGTGACATGGAAAGGCAAGGTTGAGAGCATCAGCCCGGCCTCCGGCTCCAGCTTCTCGCTGCTGCCGGCGCAAAACACTACGGGCAACTGGGTGAAGGTCGTCCAGCGCATTCCGATGCGCGTCAGCATCGAGGACACCGAAGGCAAGCCGCCGCTGCGCGTCGGCATGAGCACGGTGGTCGATGTCGAGACCGGCCATGCCCGCGGCCTGCCTGATTTCGTCAACAAGCTTCTGGGTTGGCCTCAGGGCAAGGATCATGAGTAACGCTTCCGCTTCTCCGGCGACGCCGATTGCCAATCGCGGTGCGATCACGGCTTGCGTCATTCTCGCCGTCATCATGCAGGCGCTGGACACGACGATCGCCAACGTCGCGCTGCCCTATATCCAGGGCAGCGTGTCGGCCTCTGCCGACCAGATCAACTGGGTGCTGACTTCCTATATCGTCGCGGCGGCAATCATGACGCCGCCGTCGGGCTTCCTCGCCGCCAAGTTCGGCCGCAAACGCGTGCTGCTCGTCGCCATCGCCGGCTTTGTGGCGGCCTCCGTTCTCTGCGGCCTGGCGCAATCGCTGAACCAGATCGTCGCCTTTCGCCTGCTGCAAGGCCTGTTCGGGGCATCGCTGGTGCCGCTTTCCCAGGGCATCCTCCTCGACATCTATACTGTCGAGGAGCGCGGCTCGGCCATGGCCCTTTTCGGCGTCTCGGTCATGGTCGGGCCGGTGCTTGGGCCCGTCATCGGCGGCTGGCTGACCGACAATATCAGCTGGCGCTGGGTATTTTATATCAACGTGCCGATCGGCGCGCTCGCCTTCATGGGCATCGTCGTCTTCGTCACCGAGACCAAGAGGGATCTGCTCGCCAAACTGGACTGGTTCGGCTTCGGGATGATGAGCCTCGGTATTGCCGCGCTGCAGCTCTTTCTCGACCGCGGCGAGCAGCTCGACTGGTTCTCCTCGGGCGAGATCGTCGTCGAGGCGCTGATTTGCGCTGCCGCCTTCTATCTGCTGGTCGTGCACACGCTGACGGCGGAGAAATCCTTCGTGAACCCGAAGCTGTTCCTCGACCAGAACTTCTCGATCAGCATGATCTTCATCTTTGTGATCGGCATTACCTATCTCGCCTCACTGGCGCTGATGACGCCCTATCTGCAGACGCTGATGGGCTATCCCGTCATCACCGCCGGCATCGTCATGGGGCCGCGCGGGCTCGGCACCATGCTCTGCATGTTCATCGTCGGGCGGCTGGTCGGCAAGGTCGATACGCGCGCGTTGCTGGCGCTCGGCTTGGGGCTCACCGCATGGGCGATGTATGACATGACCGGCTGGACACCCGACGTCTCGCAATGGACGATCGTTTCGGTCGGCTTCATCCAGGGCGCCGGTCTCGGCTTTCTGTTCGTGCCGCTGACTACGATCGCTTTTTCCACGCTGCCCGCCCATATGCGCGGCGACGGCACAGGTCTCTACAACTTGTCGCGAAACATCGGCTCGGCGGTCGGCATCTCGATCGTCTCGGCGCTGATCGTCGAGAACACGCAGAGCAATCATGAATCGATCGCGGCCTATGTGACGCCGTTCAATCACGCTTTCAATGCGGTGGCTGCGCAGGGGCTCAGCCCGGTGACTGCGGCCGGCCGCGCCTCGCTCAACGAGGTCATCACGCTGCAAGCGACGATCATTGCCTATATGGACGATTTCAAGCTGCTGATGCTGATGTCGCTTGCAGTCATCCCGCTGGTGCTATTGCTACGCAAACCGAAGGCAGCACCTGCCGTCGACCACAGCGCCGTGATGGAATGAACTCCAGGCGTTGCCGCAATTCCGGACGGAAAACTGCGTCGCGCTTTTCGGCATCATGCTCTAGCGGAACGGCTTGCTGAGATAACGCGATCCCGGAATGCCGAAGCGCCATAGTGCTTCGGCATTTTTGGTGATGCCGATGCGTTTGCCCGAGACGATCGGCACCGGTGCGGACGGCGTGATCGCATAGGGCGGGCGATCGAGCAGCCTGTCATTGATCTCGATATCGATGCCGAGTGCCTGGCAGAGCTTGCCGGGACCACTGCAGAGCGACGTCAGTATATCGGTGCCGCGCCGCTCGATCATCACAGGAATTCCCGTTTCCGGCTCCAGGGCGCGGATGAGTGCAGCCGAGCCCGGATGGCAGACGAAATTCAGGCACCAGTACATGCCGTAGATGCGGTAGATATAGACGTTGCCCGGCTTGCCGTACATGGCGCCGTTGCGCTTGGTCGGGCCGCGGAAGCTGTGCGAAGCCTCGTCATCGGGGAAATAAGCTTCGGTCTCGGTGATGCGTCCGCCGACGCCGTCCACGGTCAGATGGCAGCCGAGCAGGTCGCGAGAGACGGTGATCGCATCGCGCTCGAAAAACTTCCTGAGGCTTTCGCCGGTGAGCGTGCCGGTGCCGATCGCACCTGATATCGTTCCACCATCGGTCATATCAGACGCAGATAACATTCAACGCGCTTATCGTCATCCCAAAACCGTTTCATCCGTTTGCGCGACAGGGATCAGCGGCCGGCGTTCGGATCGCGCATCGGGATCGAGGATGATGTCACCGAGACCGGGTCGCTCGCCGGGAAGGAGTCTTCCAGACCCTCCTCCAGCTCTTCCTCGAGCAAAGCGGGGTCCTTGCTGCGCGCGCCGTCGCCATGGGCAGGTTCGATCGCTGCGGCAAGCAGGGCCTTGGCACGCAAGACGGCGTTTTCCGACGTCAGCTCAGGCGTGCTGCGCAGCGTCACGGCAATGCTGTCTTCGCCTTCGCCGCCGAATTCGACGACGAAGCCGTCTTCCGTCTGGTAGACGGTGATATCGTTGAGTGCCATGGCCGTTCTCCGTGGGCGCTCATATTAGCAAGGCGCATTTTAGTGAAGCGCGTTTTCGGAATTTTGTCGAGCGAAGACCTTTACCAGCCAGTCGATGAAGACGCGCACGCGCGGCGAAAGCTGGCGGTTACGGGGGTAGAGCAGGGAAACCGGCGTCGGGGTCAGCGGAAAATCCTGCAGCACGCGGACCAGCGTGCCCGCGGCAAGGTCCTTTTCGGCGTGATAGCGCGGAATCTGGATCATGCCGAGGCCCATCCTCGCCGCTGAAATATAGCTTTCGGCGGCGTTGACCGCGACGGTGGCGGGAATGGAGATGTCACGCACCCTGCCGTCGACGATGAATTCGAGCGGCAACAGGCTGCCGGTGCTGCTGGAGCGGAAGCCAACCATGCGATGGCCGTCAAGCCGGTCAGGGTGCTGCGGCAGGCCATGGGTGGCGATATAGTCAGGAGAGGCGAGTGTCACCTCATCGAGCATGGCAACGCGCCGGGCGACCATGTCGCTGTCTTGCGGCGTGCCGACGCGCAGCACGCAATCGATGCCTTCGCGCACCAGATCGACCAGCCGGTCGCCCTCGCTCATGTAGAATTCGATCTCGGGATAGGTCTCTAGAAAAGACGGCAGGCTCGGCAGCACGAAATGCCGGGCGAGCGTGCCGTGCACATCGACGCGCAGCAGGCCCTTCGGCTTGGCGCCGGCGAAAGCGCCTTCGGCATCTTCGATATCGGCAAGGATCGACAGGCAGCGCTGGTAATAGGCTTCGCCGTCGAGCGTCGGGCTGACATGGCGTGTCGTGCGCTGGAGCAGACGCACGCCGAGGCGGGCTTCGAGCTGCTTTATCGCATCGGTGACGGTCGAGCGCGGCAGGCCGGTGTCTTCGGCGGCAAGCGTGAAGCTGCGGCGTTCCACGACGCGGCAAAACACGCGCATGGCATCAAATCTGTCCATCTAGTTGTTCGTAATTCCCGGATAGTGATGCGGGATAATGCCTGATTATCCGCAGAATGAACAGGTGCATCTTCTCCTCATTGAAAACGCGCTGCGGCGCATGATGAAGGAGAAGGACAATGGCTTCCAAAGAAAACGGCAAGGTGGCACTGGTCACCGGTGCTTCCCGCGGCATTGGAGCGGCAGTCGCCCGACGCCTCGCCAAGGACGGTTTCACCGTCGTCATCAACTATTCCGGCAATGCCGCTCCGGCCGAGGAATTGGTCCAGGAGATCGAGCAAGCCGGCGGCAAGGCGCTGACGGCGAAAGCCGATGTCAGCGACGCCGAAGCCGTCCGCCGCATGTTCGATGCCGCGGAAGCCGCTTTCGGCGGCGTCGATGTGCTTATCAACAATGCCGGCATCATGATGCTCTCTTCGCTTGCCGAGGCCGATGACGCCAATTTCGATCGGCAGATCGGCGTCAATCTGAAGGGCACCTTCAATACGCTGCGAGAAGCCGCCAAGCGGCTGCGTGACGGCGGCCGGGTCRTCAACTTCTCGACGTCGGTCGTCGGCCTGAAGCTCGAAACCTATGGCGTTTACGCTGCCACCAAGGCTGCCGTGGAAACATTGACGGCGATCATGGCCAAGGAGATGCGGGGCCGCAACATCACGGTCAACGCCATCGCACCTGGCGCTGTGGCCACCGACCTCTTCCTCAACGGCAAGTCGGACGAACTGATCGCCCGCATGGCGAAGATGAACCCGCTGGAACGCCTCGGCACACCGGAAGACATCGCCACTGCGGTTGCCTTTCTTGCCGGTCCGGACGGCGGCTGGATCAACGGCCAGACGCTGCGCGCCAATGGCGGCGTGATCTGATGAAGGGCTGGCGGCTGTCTCGATGCCGCCGCCAATCTCAAGCTTCCACTTCAACCAACCCCAATCGAACCCAGAAGGAATAGGATCATGAGCAAGCAAGTCATTATCATCACCGGCGCTTCCAGCGGTTTCGGCGCTCTTACCGCCCGCGCCCTCGCCAAGGCCGGCCATACCGTCTATGCCGGCATGCGCGCAACGGAAGGCCGCAACGCTCCGGCCGTCGCCGATGCGGCTGAATTCGCCAGGGACAATAACGTCGATCTGCGCTCGGTCGAACTCGATGTCGCCTCCGACGCCTCGGTTGTATCCGGTATCGCCCGGATTATCGCCGATGAGGGCCGCCTCGATGTCATCATCCACAATGCTGGCCATATGTCCTTCGGCCCGGCCGAAGCCTTCACGCCGGAACAGTTCGCCGAGCTCTTCGACATCAACGTGCTTTCCACCCAGCGCGTCAACCGCGCGGCACTCCCCTATCTGCGCAAGCAGGGCAAGGGTCTGCTGGTCTGGGTATCGTCGTCGAGCAGCCGCGGCGGCACGCCTCCCTACCTCTCGCCCTATTTCGCCGCCAAAGCGGCGATGGATTCACTTGCCGTCTCCTATGCCAGCGAGCTTACCCGCTGGGGCATCGAGACCTCGATCATCGTGCCCGGCGCCTTCACCAAGGGCACCAACCACTTCGCCCATTCCGGTTCGCCGGATGATACCGCCCGCGCCGCCGAATATAATGAAGGACCCTACAAGGGTGTGCCGGAACAGGCGCTGCAGGGCCTGGCAGCACTCGAACCTGCTGACGCCGATGCCGGCACGGTAGCCGTCGCCATCGTCGATGTCGTCGGCAAGCCGTTCGGTACGAGGCCGTTCCGCGTCCATATCGATCCATCCGCGGACGGCGCGGAGATCGTCAACGGCGTCGCCGACCGTGTCCGGGCGGAATTGTTCCGCCGCATCGGCCTCGAGGACCTGCTGAAGCCGGCTGCCAGGAATTGAAATCCCGCCCGCCGCTGGCGCGGGAACATGGGAGCCGACCCGTTATCGCAATTATGTGAACGTGATTGCGGAATTTATCCTTACAATCCTGCGGGGAGTGCGTATATCTGTTTTATCGCGAGAGAGTGGAATTCCCTGCCGCTCTCTTCCGACCTCCAAAGCCTGCCGCGCCCTTGCTATGGTGCGACAGGCTTGATGTTCAAAGTTGTACATTGCGGCCCGTCGAAGGTTTCCCCTGCCTTCCGGGCCGTATTTGTCTTGGCGCTCAGACGTCGTTCAATCTCGCCTCGACCAGAAGCTTCACCAGCCAGTCGACGAAGACGCGCACCTTGTTGCTGAGATGGCGGTTCGGGGGGTAGACGACGTAAAGCGGTAGCGGATCGCGACGCCAATCTGGCAGCACGCGGACGAGTTCGCCCCTTGCCATCGGCTCGCGCGCCATGAAGATCGGCACCTGCGCGATGCCGAGGCCCGTCAGCGCAGCTGTCAGATAGGTGCGGCTATCGTTGACCGAGGCGATGTAACGCGGACTGGTTTCGATCACCTCGTTGTGCCGGCGAAATTCGAAGGGCAGAGTCCGGTTGTTCTGGGCGCGGAAATAGTTGACGGAGTAATGATCAGCCTCCAGATCCTCGGGCCGCTCGGGCATGCCGAATTTCTGGATGTAGCTCGGCGCAGCACAGGTGATCATCTCGACTTCGGAGACGCGCCGCGCAATCAGCGACTGGTCGGCCGGCGTGCCGGCCCGTAGCGCGCAATCGACATTTTCCGCAAGATAATCGACCGTGCGGTCGCCGACACCGAGGTCGATACGGATGTCGGGATAACGCTGATAGAAATCGCAAAGAGCCGGAACGACGATCCAATCGGCGAAAGCGCCGGCCATCTCCACACGCAGCCGCCCGCTCGGCAGGCTCTGCGAATTGGAGAGGCTGCCATCAAGCTCTTCCAGTTCAGAAATAATCTGGGCGGCGCGTTCGTAATAAAGCGCACCGTCCGTGGTCACCATCACCCGGCGCGTGGTACGGTTCAAAAGCTTGGTGCGCAGATGCGCCTCCAGACCCTGGATGAGATTGGTCACCGTCGCCTTGGGCATGGCGAGCATGTCGGCGGCGCGGGTGAAATTGCCCGTCTCCACGACGCGAATGAAGACGCGCATTGCCGAGAGCTGATCCATCGGTTTCAAATCCGCAGTTTGCGTTGCACCATTGTTCGAAATCTGGAACAGTGTTATCGCGATATAGCTTCTTATTCCTTGGTTGGAATAACAATATCTTTTTTGTAGAAAATGCAAGCGGCAGGCGTTGTCTGCTTGTGGCCGATGCAAAAGAGACCGGAAGCATGACGGTGGAATGGAAAGATATGAGGCTGGACAAGGTGGCCATCGGCCCCGTTTCCGCACGCATCTACCAGGGCGCCGATTACGGCAAGGGTCCGCCGATCGTGCTTTACCTGCATGGCGGCGCATTTCTGGACAGCGACAAGAATGTCGACCGGCCGGTAGCGATGAGTCTCGCCAAGGCCGGCGCGATCGTCGTTGCTGCCGATTACAGCAGCCTGTCCGGCAACATATTCCCGCAAGCGTTGGAAGTCTCCTTCTCCGTTTTCACCTATCTCGCCAACAAACGCGCCGGTCTTGGCGACCGCAAGTCGCTGCTTTTCGTCGCCGGCGAAGAAGCAGGCGGCAATGTTGCCGCCGGCGTGGCGCTGAAGGCGCGCGACCAGATGCCGGACGCGCTCGACGGCCAGGTCCTGATTTCGCCGCTGCTCGATCCCTTCATGGGCACGTCCTCGATCCGCAAGGCCGAAGCCATCGGCATGCGCCAACGCTGGACGGAGGGCTGGAGCCACTATCTGAGCGGCGGCGGTTGCCACCCTTATGCGGCGCCTTGCCTCTGTTCGCGTATTTCGGGCGTCGCGCCGGCGCTGATATTCACTGCGGAGGACGATCCTCTGCACGACGAGACAATTGGTTACGGTGCCCGCCTGAAACAGGCCGGCGTCGGTGTGCGTCAGCATGTCCTTCCCGCCGGGACGGGCTGGCCCTCGATTTATGGTGGGAAATCCGACGGAGCGCCGGACTGGCAGGAAAACGTCAGCCGCCATTTCGGAAGCTTCCTTCGGGACGTAAGCGTTCAACCGCAATTGCATTGAAGAAGACCTGATATTTCGGCGGCCTTGAGCCGCAAGGAGAGTACCGATGACGTCCAGAAAGAAGCGCTGGGCCCTTGTGGGCGCCGGCATAGGCCTTGTTGCGTCCGTTTCCGGCGCCGCATTGTTTTTCGAACTGCCGATGAGCACGACCGCCACGGCCGCCTCCGCCCCTGCACAGGCTCCCGCTGTGCCGGTGACGGTTGCCGTCGTTGCGGCGCGCGATGTGACGGCCTGGGAGAATTTCTCCGGCCGTCTGGAAGCCGTCGACCGTGTGCAGGTGCGTTCCCGTGTTGCCGGCGCCATCCTGTCGGTGGCTTTCCGCGAAGGGGCGTTGGTGAAGCAGGGCGACCTGCTCTTCACCATCGACCCGGCCCCCTACCAGGCGAGCGTGGCGCAGGCGCAAGGCCAGGTCGCTTCGGCCGAAGCCAAGGTCAGCCTGGCGCAGACCGAACTCGACCGCGGCCGCAGGCTTTCCGACAACCGCACCATCTCCCAGAGCGATCTCGATCAGCGCCAGAGTTCGCTGGCCGAGGCTCAGGCGGGGCTGCGTTCGGCGCAAGCTGCCCTGCAGTCGGCCCAGCTCGATCTCGATTATACTGAAGTGCGGGCTCCGGTTTCCGGCCGCATCGGCAAGATCGAGGTGACCGCCGGTAACCTCGTCGCGGCCGGTTCGACCTCGCCGGCGCTGACGACGCTCGTTTCTGTCGATCCGATCTATGCGAGCTTCAATGCCAGCGAAGAGATGGTGACGCGCGCGCTTGCCCAGCTTCCGCAGACGGATAGCGCCCTGCCTGCCGTCGAGCAGATCCCGGTCGAGGTCGGCACGCTGACCGACAGCGGCACGCCGATCAAGGGCAGGCTGCAACTGATCGACAACGAGGTCGATGCATCAAGCGGCACGATCGGCGTGCGCGCCGTCTTCGATAATCCGGGCGGGCGTCTCATCCCCGGCCAGTTCGTGCGGGTGCGCATGGGCCAGCCGAAGGCCGAGAACAAGATCGTCATCAGCGACCGTGCCGTCGGCACGGACCAGGACAAGAAGTTCGTCTTCGTCGTCGATGGTGAGAACAAGGTCGCCTATCGGCAGGTCCAGCTCGGCACGCTGGCCGACGGCCAGCGTGTAGTCGAAAGCGGCCTGAACGTCGGCGAAAAGATCGTCGTCAACGGTCTRCAGCGCATCCGTCCAGGTGCAGTCGTCGCACCTCAGATGGAAGAGAAGGTCGCGACCGCGCAGTAAAGACTTTGCCTTCCCCTCCGGGGGAAGGCCAATACCCGAAATGATATGACCCGCCGGCGGCTCCCAAACCGCCGGAGAGGGACGTTGCATCCATGTTCACCCCGGAGAGGGCTTTGATATGAACATCTCCAGATTCTTTGTCGACCGCCCGGTCTTTGCCGGCGTTCTTTCGGTCCTCATCCTGGTTGCCGGCCTGATCGGCCTGCGCGCGCTGCCGATTTCCGAATATCCGGAGGTCGTGCCGCCGTCGATCGTCGTGCGCGCCACCTATCCCGGCGCCAACCCGTCGGTCATCGCCGAAACGGTGGCAACGCCGCTCGAAGAGCAGATCAACGGCGTCGAAGGCATGCTCTACATGGCCAGCCAGGCGACATCGGACGGGGTGCTCAACGTCACCGTCACCTTCAAGCTCGGCACCGACCCTGACAAGGCACAGCAGCTCGTGCAGAACCGCGTTTCGCAGGCCGAACCGCGCCTGCCGGCGGAAGTCCGCGCGCTCGGCATCACGACAGTCAAGAGTTCACCCAACTTCATCATGGTGGTCAACCTCGTCTCCGACGGGGACAATCACGACATCACCTATCTTCGCAACTACGCGACCTTGAACGTCAAGGATCGTCTCGCCCGCATTGCAGGCGTCGGTCAGGTACAGGTCTTCGGCGCCGGCGACTATTCCATGCGTGTCTGGATCGACCCGCAGAAGGCCGCCGAGCACAATCTTGCCGCCAGCGACATCAGCAGTGCGATCAGCTCCCAGAACATTCAGGCCGCCGCCGGTATCATCGGCGCGTCGCCGAGCCAGCCGGGCGTGGATCTGCAGCTCAACGTGAATGCCCAGGGCCGCCTGCGCACGCCTGAGGAATTTGGCAACATCATTGTCAAGACGGGCGCCAGTGGCGAGATCACCCGCCTTCGCGATGTCGCCCGCATCGAGCTCGGTGCTGCGGATTACACCCTGCGTTCGCTGCTCGACGGCAAGCCGGCCGTCGCCGTTGCTGTCCTGCAGGCGCCGGGTTCGAACGCGATCGAGATCGCGGACAATGTGAATGCGACCATGGATCAGCTGCAGCTCGCCATGCCTGAGGGCGTCAAGTACGAGATCGTCTACGATACGACGAAATTCGTGCGGGCCTCGATCGAGAAGGTCATCGACACGCTGCTCGAAGCCATCGCGCTCGTCGTCCTCGTCGTCATCCTTTTCCTGCAGACGTGGCGCGCCTCGATCATCCCGCTGATCGCGGTTCCGGTATCGATTATCGGCACCTTCGCAGTCATGTATGTCTTCGGCTTCTCGATCAACGCGCTCAGTCTGTTCGGCCTGGTGCTCGCGATCGGTATCGTCGTTGACGACGCGATCGTGGTGGTCGAAAACGTCGAGCGTAATATCGAACATGGCCTGTCGCCACGGGCTGCCACCTACAAGGCGATGAAGGAAGTCTCCGGTCCGATCGTCGCGATCGCGCTGGTCCTCGTCGCGGTCTTCGTGCCGCTCGCTTTCATCTCCGGCCTGTCGGGTCAGTTTTATCGCCAGTTCGCGCTGACGATCGCAATCTCGACCGTCATCTCGGCCTTCAACTCGCTCACCCTGTCTCCGGCGTTGGCAGCCCTTCTCCTGAAGGGCCATGATCAGCCGAAGGACTGGCTGACGCGGTTCATGGACGCCATCTTCGGTTGGTTCTTCCGCGGCTTCAACCGTGTCTTCGGTGCGGGCTCGAATGCCTACGGCAAGGGCGTGGGTGGTCTCTTGTCGCGCAAGAGCATTGTCATGGTAATCTATCTGGCACTGGTCGGTGCGACCTACAGTCTGTTCAGCTCGGTTCCCGGCGGCTTCGTGCCGTCGCAGGACAAGCAGTATCTGATCGGCTTCGCCCAGTTGCCGGATGCCGCAAGCCTCGACCGCACGGAAGACGTCATCAAGCGCATGACCGACATCGCGCTGGCGCAGCCGGGTGTTGCCAATGCGATCGCCTTTCCGGGCCTGTCGATCAACGGCTTCACCAACTCCTCGAATGCCGGCATCGTCTTTGTGACGCTGAAGGACTTCGAGGAGCGGAAGACGCCTGATCTCTCAGGCGGCGCAATCGCCATGGCGCTGAACCAGAAGTTCGGCGTCATCCAGGATGCCTTCATCGCCATGTTCCCGCCGCCGCCGGTCAATGGTCTCGGCACGACGGGGGGCTTCAAGCTGCAGATCGAGGATCGTGCGGGCCTCGGCAACCAGGCGCTCGACGAGGCAACCAAGGCAGTGCTTGCAAAGGCTTACCAGACGCCTGAACTCGCCGGGCTGTTCTCCAGCTTCCAGATCAACGTGCCGCAGCTCTATGCCGATCTCGACCGTGCCAAGGCCGAGCAGCTTGGGGTTTCCGTCACCGACGTCTTCCAGACGCTGCAGATCTACCTCGGTTCGCTCTATGTGAACGACTTCAACGCTTTCGGCCGCACCTACAGCGTCCGCGTGCAGGCCGATGCGAAATTCCGCGCCCAGCCGGAAGATATCGGCCAGTTGAAGGTCCGCTCGGCATCGGGTGAGATGATCCCGCTTTCGGCCCTCCTGAAGGTGGAGCCGAGCACCGGTCCGGAGCGTGCGAACCGCTACAACGGCTTCCTCGCTGCCGACATCAACGGCGGTCCGGCACCGGGCTTCTCGTCCGGCCAGGCGCAGGCGGCAATCGAGAAGATTCTTCACGAGACCTTGCCTGCCGGCATCGACTTCGAATGGACGGATCTGACCTATCAGCAAATTCTCGCCGGCAATTCGAGCATCGTGGTCTTCCCCCTGGCGCTGCTGCTGGTCTTCCTGGTGCTGGCCGCCCAGTATGAAAGCCTGACGCTGCCGCTTGCGATCATCATGATCGTGCCGATGGGCGTGCTGGCCGCGCTGACCGGCGTCTGGCTCACCGGTGGAGACAACAACATCTTCACCCAGATCGGTCTCGTGGTGCTTGTCGGTCTATCAGCGAAGAACGCGATCCTTATCGTGGAATTCGCCCGCGAACTGGAGTTCGAGGGAAGAACACCGCGGGAGGCCGCGATCGAGGCCAGCCGCCTTCGCCTTCGCCCGATCCTCATGACCTCGCTCGCCTTCATCATGGGTGTCGTGCCGCTCGTCGTCTCTACAGGCGCCGGCGCGGAGATGCGCGCGGCCATGGGTGTCGCGGTCTTCTCCGGCATGATCGGCGTGACCTTCTTCGGCATCTTCATGACGCCTGTCTTCTACGTGCTGCTGCGGCGGCTGACGGGCAACCGTCCGCTCGTCCAGCACAAGCCGGACGAACACAAGGAAGAAGAGGCGGAGGTCATCCGGCTCGCGGCGGAATAAACGGAATTCAACCTTCCTTTGTCGAGTAAATCGGGCGGGAACTTCGGTTCTCGCCCGTATCGTTTTCAGAGCATGATGCCGAATGCTGTGCGCGGTTTTGGGACGACATCATCCGCATCTAAGGACACACCACAAAAATGCGTTACGTCCGTCAAAACGGTTTGCAACTGTGGGCGAGGGGACTATCAAAGACGGACAACAGTTGGGAGGACTGAATGACAGGTTCGAGAAAAGGTGATGAGGGCAGGCGGATCGCCTTTCTCGGCACCGGCCTGATGGGAGCGCCGATGGCTCGCCGGCTGCTCGGCGCGGGTTTTGCAGTCACCGTCTGGAATCGCGATCCCGGCAAGGCCGAGGCGCTTGCGGGAGATGGCGCGGTTCGCGCGGAAACACCGGCGGATGCCGTTGCAGGCGCCGATGTCGTCATCACCATGCTGACCAACGCCGAGGCAGTGAAGGACGTGTTGTTCGACCGCGGAGCGGCCGATGCGATGACGCCTGGCGTTACCGTCATCGACATGAGTTCGATTGCCCCGCATTTTGCCCGCGATCATTCGGCGAGGCTTGCCGACCGCAGCGTCGATCACGTCGATGCGCCGGTATCGGGCGGCGTCGTCGGGGCGGAGGCCGGTACGCTGGCGATTATGGCGGGCGGCGACGAAGGCGTGATCGACCGGCTTGCGGATGTCTTTGCCCCGATGGGGCGGGTGACCCGCGTCGGTCCAAGCGGGGCAGGCCAGCTCGCCAAGCTCGCCAACCAGCAGATCGTCGCGGTGACGATCGGCGCCGTCGCCGAAGCGATGATGCTGATCGAAGCGGGCGGCGGCTCGCCGGCGGCCTTCCGAGACGCCATTCGCGGCGGCTTTGCCGAGAGCCGTATCCTGGAGCTGCACGGCAAGCGCATGGTCGAACGGCAGTTTACTCCAGGCGGTTCGTCCAGCAATCAGCTGAAGGATCTGAACGCCGCCATGGAGGCGGCCAAGACCCTGTCGCTGACGCTGCCGCTGACGGCGGCGGTGCACGCCGAATTCAGCGAATTCGTCGCCAATGGCAATGGCGAAAAGGATCACAGCGCCCTGCTCCTGCATCTCGAAGAGAAGAATGCCCGGCCGGGAGGAAAGAAGTGACGGACAGCCATTCGCCGAAGCGGCGCCTGCGTTCGCAGGACTGGTTTGACAATCCCGATCATATCGACATGGCAGCGCTCTATCTCGAGCGCTTCATGAATTACGGCATCACGCCGGAAGAGCTGCGCTCCGGCAAGCCGGTCATCGGGATTGCCCAGAGCGGCAGCGATCTCACGCCCTGCAACAGGGTGCATGTCGAGCTTGCCAAGCGCGTGCGCGACGGCATTCGCGATGCCGGCGGCATTCCGATCGAGTTTCCGACGCATCCGATCTTCGAGAACTGCAAGCGCCCGACCGCCGCACTGGACCGCAATCTAGCCTATCTCGGCCTCGTCGAAATCCTCTACGGTTATCCGCTCGACGGTGTCGTGCTGACCACCGGCTGCGACAAGACCACGCCTTCGGCGATCATGGCTGCTTCGACGGTCGATATTCCGGCGATCGTGCTCTCCGGTGGGCCGATGCTTGACGGCTGGCATGAGGGAGAGCTGGCGGGCTCCGGCACGGTGATCTGGCGGATGCGGCGGAAATATGCGGCAGGCGAGATCGATCGGGAAGAGTTTCTTCAGGCGGCGCTCGATTCTGCGCCTTCCGTCGGTCACTGCAATACGATGGGTACAGCTTCAACGATGAATGCGCTGGCCGAGGCGCTCGGCCTTTCGTTGACCGGCTGCGGCGCCATTCCGGCCGCTTACCGCGAACGCGGCCAGATGGCCTACCGTACCGGGCGGCGCGCCGTCGAAATCGTGTTCGAGGATCTGAAGCCGTCGGATATCCTGACGCGCGAGGCTTTCCTGAATGCGATCCGCGCCAATTCGGCGATCGGCGGCTCGACCAACGCGYAGCCGCATCTGGCCGCGATGGCGAAGCACGCCGGCGTCGAACTCCATCCCGACGACTGGCAGGTGCATGGTTTCGATATCCCGCTGCTGGCCAATGTCCAGCCGGCCGGCGCCTATCTCGGCGAGCGCTTCCATCGCGCCGGCGGTACGCCGGCGATCATGTGGGAACTGCTGCAGGCCGGAAAGCTCGATGGCAACTGTCGTACGGTGACGGGCAGGACGATAGCCGAGAACCTACAGGGCAAGGAAGCGCGCGACCGCGAGGTCATCAAGCCGTTCGCTGAGCCGCTGAAGGAGCGGGCGGGCTTCCTCGTGCTCAAAGGCAATCTCTTCGATTTCGCGATCATGAAGATGAGTGTGGTCTCGGAGGATTTCCGCCGGCGATACCTTGAAGAACCCGGGCACGAGGGCGTCTTCAAGGGCAAAGCGGTGGTTTTCGACGGTTCCGAGGACTATCACAAGCGCATCAACGATCCCGAACTCGGCATCGACGAAAACACCATCCTCGTTATCCGGGGCGCCGGGCCGATCGGCTGGCCTGGTTCGGCTGAGGTGGTCAATATGCAGCCGCCGGATCATCTCCTGAAGCGCGGCATCCGCAGCCTGCCGACGATCGGCGACGGCCGCCAATCGGGCACGGCCGACAGTCCCTCGATCCTCAACGCCTCACCGGAAAGTGCCGCCGGCGGCGGCCTCGCCTGGCTTCGTAGCGGGGATATCATCCGCATCGACTTCAACCACGGGCGCTGCGACATGCTGGTCGATGACGCAGAGATCGAACGGCGCAAGAGCGACGGCATCCCGCCGGTGCCGGCGGATGCGACGCCGTGGCAGCAGATCTATCGCCGCTCGGTGACGCAATTGTCGGACGGCGCGGTGCTGGAGGGGGCGACGGAATTTCGTCGGATTGCGAAAAACCCGCCGCGGCACAATCATTGAACTTGAGTTGCTAAAGACTGCGAGCCCCTTGATCCAAAAGGGGAAGTCGTAACGAACAGTTCACCTAGTCACTAGTTCGGTCACTAGGACAAGGCTTCATTAATGCCGGCTTGAGACCATATTGCCGTTATACAAGCTTCTAAGGCTGGGACCGCGTTGCCAGAGAACAAAGCCACACGATCCGAACGAGAGTTTCAGGATCTTCTGCGTCGGCTCGAACTCGCTCTCGACGCATCCCAGATTGGTGTCTGGGAGCATAGCATCGAGCAGGACGGGATCTTGTGGGATGCGCAAATGCATCGTCTCTATGAGACCGGCGAGACGTATCGTCTTGTGCCGGCTTCGCTTTGGTCGAATGCCATCCATCCGGATGATCGTGAGCGGGCCGAAAGCGACTTCGAGCAGGCAATCGCGACGCGCGGCGCCTATAACTCACAATTCCGTATCGTGCTGCCGAGCGGCGAAATCCGTCATTTGCGTTCGCGCGCGCATTTCTATGTCGATGCGGAAGGTCTGCCCTCCTTCATTGGCGCCGAATGGGATGTGACTGCCGACGTAATGCTCAACGCGGAACTGGCGCGGCAGAAGGTGGTGGCCGAGGCGAGGGCGCTGGCGCTTGAGGAAAGCAATGCCCGCATCGAGCATGTCGCCGATCACGACTATCTCACCGGCTTGCCGAACCGGCGCCTTCTCGACAAGCGGCTGGCGGAGCTGCCGGCCGACAAGAGCATCACGACGCTCGCGGTGCTGCATCTCGACCTCGACCAGTTCAAGCAGATCAACGACAGCCACGGTCATGCGGCAGGCGACGCAGTGCTCAGGGCAGCAGCCCTTCGAATCACCGCTGCCATTCCTGCAAATGGCATGGTCGCCCGCGTCGGCGGCGATGAATTCGTCATCGTGCTGGTCAATTTTACCGATCTCACTGAGCTGAGGCTGATCACCGAGGATGTCCAGCGACGGCTGCGGAAGAAAATCCGTTTCGGCCAGGAGATGCTGCAATCCGGCGCCTCGATCGGCGTTTCCTGGAGCGGTGATCGGCGGGCGCGCAACCTGCTGGCCGAATCCGACCTGGCGCTCTACCAGGCCAAGAAGCTCGGACGGAACCGCGTCGAATTTTTCACGCGGCAATTGCAGGAGGATCTGCGCTCCAAGCGTCGCCTCGCCGAAGAGCTGAAGCTCGGGCTGGAGCGCGGCGAGATCCTTCCCTATTATCAGGTGCAGCTCGACGCCCGGACGCGGGAAGTCATCGGCTTCGAGGCGTTGGCGCGCTGGAAACATCCCGAGAAGGGCGTGCTCGCCCCAGGGGTATTCCTGAAAATCGCCGACGAGCACGGACTTGCGGCGGAGATCGACGCGGCGATCCTCAAAAGCGCTCTCGAAGACCGGCTATTCTGGCTGTTGCGCGGCCTTGCGGTTCCGCGCATCGCTGTCAATATTTCCGCCTCGCGGCTTGCCGATCCGGCGTTGCTCGACAAGCTGAGGAAACTCGACATCCCGCCTGGCGTGATCGTCTTCGAACTGGTTGAGACGATTTTCCTCGACGACAGCGACGAAAAACTGCTCGATCATATCGGCGATATCAAACAGATGGGCATCGACATCGAGATCGACGACTTCGGATCGGGCCATGCCTCGCTCATCGGTCTCGTCAAGCTGCGGCCGAAGAGGCTGAAGATCGACCGGCAGCTCGTCACCGAGGTCGTCAACTCGGCCGAGCAGCGGCGCGTGGTGGGTTCGATCGTGGAAATCGCCAAGGCGCTTGATGTCGAGGTGATCGCCGAGGGCATCGAGACCGAGGCGCATGCCGTCGTGCTGGCGCAGCTCGGCTGCGACGGCCTGCAGGGTTATGCGTTCGGTTATCCCGCACCGGCGGCAGATACAGACCGTCTTTTCTCATCGATGGCGAGCGGGATCGAAAAGCAGAAGACCGCGATGGGCGGCTGAACGGTCGGTGATCCGTTCGCGGGCGACCGTGGTGGCCGCCGTTTTCAACGGCGCCTTGAGGAGATTTCGGCCGAAATGCTGTCCTCGCCATTCAACTTGGCAGGTGATATCTTTTCGGAGCGGCGTTTTATTTGCATCGGCAGGAAGATAATTGGCGCACAAGTAATTTTCTTGAGCTTGCAACGGCATTGTTTCATGGTAATTCGGAAACGAAGATTTCTGCATTGCATCGAAAAATGATTATACGCGTCGTCAAGTCCATGAGCGCGGCTCTCCATCATTCGCAGGTGCAATCGGGGAACTGGGACCTGACAATTGCTTTGCCTTTGCCGGGATGGACTTGCGGGACATTCAATCTAGGAAAGTCGCATGAATTCGGAATTTGCCGTTCGTTCGATGCGGCCCGGCGAACTGGAACTCGTGCTCGAATGGGCGCGTCAGGAGGGCTGGAACCCGGGCCTTGACGATTCGCTTGCGTTCCTCGAGGCCGATCCGTCAGGATTTTTCGTCGRCTCGATCGGTGAAGTCCCCGTCGGTTCGATCTCGGTCGTCAAATATGGCGAGAGTTTCGCCTTCCTGGGCCTCTACATCGTCCATCCCGATTTCCGCGGCAAGGGTTACGGCAAGGCGATCTGGGAGGCGGGCATCGCCAGCGCGGGAGACCGCACGATCGGTCTCGACGGTGTCGCCGCACAGCAGGACAACTACCGCAAGGCCGGCTTCGAACCCGCCTATTCCACCATTCGCTACGGCGGGGTCGCCAGCTCCCTGCCAGTCTCGACGCTTGTCGCGCAGTCGGCACTGGATTCACGTCTCGAAGGCCTGCAGCGCTATGATTCGACGATCTTTCCGCAGCCGCGGGATGCCTTCCTCACCTCCTGGTGCACCGGCCGCAAGGGCCGCCGTTCGGCGGTGGTGCGCAAGAGCGGTAAGATCCGCGGCTACGGCACGATCCGCCGCTGTTACGAGGGCTACAAGATCGGCCCGCTCTTTGCCAATGATGCCGATAGCGCCGCGGCGTTGCTTGCCGAATTGATCCCGGAGGCGAAGGGGGCCGCGGTCTTCATCGACATTCCCACGGCGAACCACGAGGCAGTCGCGCTTGCCGAAGGCCTCGGCCTTCAACCGGTGTTCGAGACGACGCGCATGTATCGCGGGCCGGCGCCGGCCATCCCGCTGAAGCACGTCTTCGGCGTGACAACGTTGGAACTCGGTTAGGCTCTAATCCATAGGTGAGGCGGGCACGGTCTGTGCCGACGCTTTCGGACGGCCCTTTTCGGCGATCGCGATGCCGCCCAAGGTGAGCACCAGCGCGATCACATGGAAGGACTGCAGCCTCTCCCCGATCAGGGCGACGGAGAGCAGCGTTCCGAACACCGGCACGAGATTGATGAAGAGGCCGGCCCGGTTGGCGCCGATTGCGACGACGCCCTTGATATACAGGATCTGCGCAACCAGCGACGGGAAGATCGCCGTGTAGAGAGTGATGACCCAGCCGGCCTGGTCCGGCCACTGCGCAGCGCCGCGGCCGACCTCCCAGAGGAGCAGCGGCAGCGAGGTCAGCATCGCGCCGAGCGCCGGGACCGCCATTAGAGTGCGCCAGTCGAGCGGCGGCTTCCAGCGCAGGAAGATCGTGTAGACCGAATAGGCGGCAATGGCGATCAGCATCAGCCCGTCGCCGCGGTTGAGGCCTAGTTGCAGCAGCGTTGAGAGGTCACCATGCGCGGCGGTCAAAGCGACGCCGATCAGCGTCATGCCGAAGCCGAGACATTGCGCCAGCGAGATGCCGGTGCGGAAGAACATGAAATTCAGCAGGAAGATCAGCATCGGGATGCCGGCCTGCTCAATGGCAACGTTGATCGCCGTCGTGTATTGCACGGCCGAATATAGCATGGCGTTGAAAAGGGTGTAGCCGATGACGCCGTAGAAGAGGAGCAGCGGCAGGTTCTTCCTGACCACCGGCCAGTCCTTCCGCAATTGCGGTACTGAAATCACAGCGATCACCGCCACGGCGAGGAACCAGCGCAGGAAGGTCAGCATCATCGGGCTGATATGCCCAAGCGCGAGTTTGCCGGCGACGGAGTTGCCGCCCCAGCAAAGGGTGGCGATAACGAGGCAGATATAGGCCGTGGCTTGCAAGAGCGTTCTTCCCGTCTTTCCGCGATCGCCGTGCGGCGTTTTGTGAGGGGAAATAGCCTGTCGGCTGCTGATTTGTCACGTAAAAAGCCCAATCTACTGTGACAACAGGGTCGCTTTCCAAAAAACAAAGCTTTATAGATGCGCGGGTTTGAGCAGGTGCGCGGTTCCGCGCCGGTAACAGGAAGAGTTGGATGACGAACGTAGTCGTGGTCGGTTCGCAATGGGGTGACGAAGGCAAGGGCAAGATTGTCGACTGGCTTTCGGAGCGTGCAGATATTGTCGTGCGCTTTCAGGGCGGACACAATGCCGGCCACACGCTCGTCATCGACGGCACCAGCTACAAGCTCTCGCTGCTGCCGTCCGGCGTCGTGCGTCCCGGCAAGATGGCGGTGATCGGCAACGGCGTCGTCGTCGATCCGCATGCGCTGATCGCCGAGATCGAAAAGCTCGCCGGTCAGGGTGTGACGATCACGCCCGAAAATCTGCGTATCGCCGACAATGCGACGCTCATCCTGTCGCTGCACCGCGAGCTCGACGCGATGCGCGAGGATGCGGCATCGAACAGCGGCACCAAGATCGGCACGACGCGCCGCGGCATCGGCCCGGCCTATGAAGACAAGGTCGGCCGTCGCGCCATCCGCGTCATGGATCTTGCCGATCTCGATAGTCTTTCCGGCAAGGTCGACCGTATTCTGACGCATCACAACGCGCTTCGCCGCGGCCTCGGTGTCGCCGAAGTCAGCCACCAGGCGATCATGGACGAACTGACCTCGATCGCTGATCGGGTACTGCCTTTCCGTGATACGGTCTGGCTTTTCCTCGACAAGGAGCGTCGCAAGGGCTCCCGCATCCTCTTCGAAGGCGCGCAGGGCAGCCTGCTCGACATCGATCACGGCACCTATCCCTTCGTCACCTCATCGAACACGGTGGCCGGTCAGGCCGCCGCCGGTTCAGGCATGGGGCCCGGCTCGCTCGGCTATATCCTCGGCATCACCAAGGCCTATACGACACGCGTCGGCGAAGGCCCGTTCCCGACCGAGCTGAAGGACGCGATCGGTGAGTTCCTTGGCGAAAAAGGTCATGAGTTCGGCGTGGTGACCGGACGCAAGCGGCGCTGCGGCTGGTTCGACGCTGCTCTCGTGCGCCAATCGATTGCCACCAATGGCATCACGGGCATCGCGCTCACCAAGCTCGACGTGCTCGACGGTCTCGAGGAATTGAAGATCTGCGTTGGCTATATGCTCGACGGCGAACAGATTGATCATCTTCCGGCAAGCCAGGGAGCGCAAGCTAGGGTCGAACCGATCTACATCACGCTGGAAGGCTGGAAGGAATCGACCGTCGGCGCCCGCAGTTGGGCGGATCTGCCGGCACAGGCGATCAAGTATGTTCGTCAGGTCGAAGAGCTGATCGGGGCGCCTGTCGCGCTCCTGTCAACCAGCCCGGAGCGGGATGATACGATACTTGTGACCGATCCGTTTGAGGATTAAGCTCACGGGTCACTGTGGAGGATGGTTCGGTAGGGTACCGGACTTCTTGAGAAAGTACTGATGGCGGATTTTATTGCAGTCATTCGGCGGGCCGTTGACGGCTTGGCTGAAAATACCCCCGAGATGCGGGTGAAAGTCTACGAACGTGCCCGCGGCGCAGTGCAGCGGCAGCTCGAGAATATGAAGCCGCGTCCGCCGGAAGCCATGCTGCAACGCCAGCTCGAAAAGCTCGAGGCCGCCATCCGCGAGGTGGAAGGCGAACACTCCGAGGCGCTGCCGCTCGATGAGCCGGTCGCCGCTGTCGCCGCGCTGGAATCCGCGGAAGAGCAAACTCTTCACGACGAAAGCGAACCGGCGCCTGCGCCGGAGACTGCTGTCGAGGAGCCGGTTGACGAAGCCTATCCGGAACCGCAGGCGGCCGAGGCCGCCGACGAGCCCGATCACGTGGAAGCCGCCGCGCCAGAGGACGCTGAGGAAGAGGTCGCTGCCCAGGAGCCCCTTTCCGCGGAAGAACCTGTTCCCGCCGAAATCCCTGTTGCCGCCGAGACAGCGGTTTCGCCGGAGACATCCGGTCCCGCCGAGACATATTGGCATCCCTCGCATGAAGAGGAAGCGCCAGCCGAGGAATGGCATGCTAGCGAGGCGCGCGACGTCGCTGCCGAAGACGTGTCGGCCGAACATGACGGCTGGGAGCCGCCTGCCGCGCATCGCAGCGAGCAAGCCGACGAAGACCGTGCCGACGAGCAGCATCCCCTGGAAGCCGACGAGATCGCGGCCGAGCCGGTGGCGGTGGACAACGAGGAGCCGGAGGCCGAGGAGGCTTACGAGCCCGTCGAGCCGTTGCCGCCGACCACCCGCGGCATAGACCATGCATCCAACCGGCTGGTGGAGCCGGTCGCCGATTTCGATCGTCAGCAGGAATTCGTCGAGCACAGCCGCGAGGAGCCGTTGCAGGCGGATGCTGCGGCGCATTTCGACCCGGTCTGGGCCGAGCCCGTTGCCCAAACGCCGGCTCCGCCGCCCAAGGATGCGGAGACCGAATGGGCGGAAGAGGAACTCAGGCAATATTCGCAGGCGGCGCCGGTCACCGCGGATGCCTCGGCGCGCGCCTTCGAAGAGGTGATATCAAGCCTCGAAAATGCGGCCCCCGCGGCCGTCATGCCGGCCGCCAAGGAAAGTTTCTCCTGGGAGACAGCCGCCTTCGACGATCTGCCGCCGATCGAGGCCGGCAGCAATAAGAAGGCGCCGGTTGCCTCTCATTTCGACGATGTCGATATCTTCGCGGAAGTGCACAACGGTAAGCCCGCGGCTGCTAGCGGCGCGCCGAGCGAGGACTGGCGCGAGGCGAAGGCGCTACGCGGCTACGACCGCCGCGGCTCGGTCGCCGCTGATGACGATGACGCCAATCCGTCGATGGATATCGATCAGATCGTTGCCTCCAAGCTGCAGGGCAAGAGTTTCCGTATGGAGCCGAAGCGTCGCCGCTTCGGCATCGGTACCGTGATCACGCTCATCTTCGCACTCATCCTGATTGGTGGCGGCGCCTATGCCGGCTGGATGAACAGAGAGGCGCTGGTGGCGATGGTCGACGGGCTCGTCAGCTCGGCACCGTCGCAGGCGACCAAGAACGAGGCGGCAACACCGCCGGCTAGCTCGGCGACGCCTGCCCAGCCGGGCGCGGTGACGCCAGCCCAGCCGACCACACCAGGAGCGCAGAATACCCCAGCGACGCCGGCGCAGCCGAACCCGCAGGTAGCGTCAATGAACAATGACGGCGCTGCGGCCAATTCGAAATTCACCCAACGGCTGCTGACCGATGGGACCGAGGTCGACAGTGGACCGGCGACTGTGCCGGGAACACCGACCGCGGAAGGAAAATCGGTCGCCGAACAGAATGTCGCGGCAGCAGATACGCCGCCTGCCAGCGCGCAGGGCGATGTGGCACCTGCCGAAACGCCGACGCCAAACGGCCCGGTGGCATCGCCGCAGCAGACCCCACCCGTCGGTTCGTCGGAAAAGATGTTCCTTTATGAGGAGCGTATCGGCCAGAGTTCGCCGACGGCGATCGAGGGATCGGTCGTCTGGACCGTGCAGCACGAGGCCGGCCAGGACGGCCGGCAGGAGGCGACGGTACAGGGCAACGTCACCGTTCCCGAACGCAATCTTTCGGCTCTCGTCACCTTCAAGCGCAATTCCGATCCGTCGCTGCCGGCAAGCCATCTCGTGGAGATCGTATTCTCGGTGCCGCCGAATTTCGAAGGCGGCAGCATCGACAGCGTCCAGCGCATCTCGATGAAGCGCACGGAGCAGGACCGCGGCGACGCGCTGATCGCGGTTCCGGCCAAGATCACCGACGATTTCCATATGATCGCGCTCAACGATTACCCTGATGCGCGCAAGGCCAATCTCGACCTGATGTCGACCCGCAACTGGATCGATATTCCGATCACCTACCGCAACGGCCGCCGCGCGCTGCTGACGATGGAAAAGGGCGGTACGGGAACGGACGCCTTCAATACCGCGATCAAGGAATGGACCGCGCTCGGGGATGTGTCGACGAGTCAGTGAGGGTTTCTTCAGCAACGCCAGCATTCCGGACCTTTGGGGTGGCGCTGAGACTGCGGTACAAAAGTGAATGAAAATGAAAAGGCGGGCCGCAAGGGACCCGCCTTCTTCAATTGTATCGCGCGGCAGGCTTATGCCGTGGCTTCGACGACGCGGACGGCCTTGGCGCGTTCCAGGGCTTCCTTGCGGACCGCGTCCTGCACCTTTTCGAAGGCGCGGACCTCGATCTGGCGCACGCGTTCGCGGCTGATGTCGAATTCGGTCGAAAGGTCTTCCAGGGTCACTGGATCCTCGGCGAGACGGCGAGCCTCGAAGATGCGGCGTTCGCGCTCGTTCAGCACGCTCATCGCTTTCGCCAGCATGCGCCGGCGGGTGTCGAGCTCATCCTGTTCGATCAGCACGTCTTCCTGGCTGTCATGGTCGTCCACCAGCCAATCCTGCCATTGGCCGCTGTCACCTTCGGCTGCCTTGATCGGTGCGTTCAGCGAGGCGTCGCCGGAGAGGCGGCGGTTCATCGAAATGACCTCCTCCTCCGAGACGTTCAGCTTGGTGGCAATTTCCGAGACGTGCTCCGGCTTCAGGTCGCCGTCATCGATTGCCTGGATGCGGCCCTTCAGCCGGCGCAGGTTGAAGAACAGGCGCTTCTGGTTGGCGGTCGTGCCCATCTTCACCAGCGACCACGAGCGCAGGATATATTCCTGGATCGAGGCCTTGATCCACCACATGGCATAGGTGGCGAGGCGGAAGCCGCGCTCGGCATCGAATTTCTTGACGGCCTGCATCAGGCCGACATTGCCCTCGGAGACGACTTCGCCGATCGGCAGGCCGTAGCCGCGATAACCCATCGCGATCTTCGCGACGAGGCGAAGATGGCTGGTGACGAGCTTGTGGGCGGCGTCCCGGTCACCATGCTCGGCATAACGCTTGGCGAGCATGTATTCCTGCTGCGGCTCCAGCATCGGGAACTTGCGGATTTCGTCGAGGTAACGATTGAGACCGGCTTCACCGGCGGTAATGGACGGCAAGGTATTTCGGGCCATAGTGCACCCTCCTAAAGTGAATTCCGGTTCCCGATGGAAAACGCGTCCTCGCGTTAAAAAGGCAAACCGGGACGTGCGGCTCTCTCCGAGCCCGCACTAAGTCAATATACAGATAAGTGTGGCGAAACGGCGGTTCAAGGTGCCGCTCACGCAGCTGTGAGTTGGAAGGCCGGCATTCAGAGCCGCCTTTATCGCCGCAGCGCCTCGACCAATTCGACCATATCATCCGGCAGCGGCACCTCGAAATGCATGATTTCGCCGGTGCGGGGATGCTCGAATTGCAGCATGAAGGCATGCAGCGCCTGGCGGCCGAAACCATTGACAACCTTGCGGATCTCTTCGGGCAGAAGATTGGCCTTGGTCTTGAAGCCGGCGCCGTAAACCGTATCGCCGAGCAGCGGATGGCCGATATGGGCCATGTGGACACGGATCTGGTGGGTGCGGCCGGTTTCGAGGCGGCACTCGACCAGCGAGGCGAACGCGGTCGCGTCCGGCTTCTCATGGAAGCGCTCGATCACCTGGTAATGCGTGATCGCCTCGTCGGCGTCCTGACTGTCGGGGCGTTTGACGGCGCGGCGCGTGCGGTCGCCGGTGGCGCGGCCAAGCGGCGCGTCGACTGTGCCCGACAGCGTGCGGGGTCGGCCCCAGACGACTGCCTGGTAGGCCCGCTCCAGCGGCATGGTGCGGCCATGGTCGGCAAATTGCAGCGAGAGGTGGCGATGGGCAATGTCGTTCTTGGCGACGACCATGACGCCTGTCGTGTCCTTGTCGAGACGGTGGACGATGCCGGGGCGGCGCACACCGCCGATGCCTGAGAGCGTATCGCTGCAATGGTGGATCAGCGCGTTGACCAGCGTCCCCGTCCAGTTGCCGGGGCCGGGATGGACGACGAGGCCGGAAGGCTTGGAAATGACGATGACGTCGTCGTCCTCATGGAGGATATCAAGCGGGATGTCCTCGCCCTGCGGCGTCGGGTCTTCCGGCTCGGGCAGCGTGATCTCGAAACTATCGCCGGTGCGCACCTTGCGTTGCGGGTCGGTGACGGGTTGGCCGCGCAGAAAAACCTGGCCATCCTTGATCAGCGTCTTGATGCGGCTGCGCGAAAATTCCTCACCGACCTGCGCCGTCAGCCAGGCGTCGAGCCGGCCTTCGGCGCTTTCATCGGCGGTCAGGACTTTTCTATTGCCGGCGGCTTGTTTAAAGGGGTCGCTCAAGACGCTTCTTCTCCGACGTATTTTTTAGAACGGGACGCACAGATGACAGCAATCGAGCCAGACGACCAGGAAGAGAAGCCCCTTGATCCGGCGATGGAAAGTGTCCGGCGCAAGATGGTCCGCCTGCAGATCGTTTCCGGCGCCATCATGTTCGTGAGCCTTATGGCGGTCTTCGGCGCGGTTGTCTACAAGGCGATGCACAGCGAGCCGAAGGAGACGGCGTCCACTGTTGCCGCCTCCGGCGTGCCTTCGGATGCGCCGCTTGCGGCAACCGTTTCCCTGCCGCTTGGCTTCAAGGTGCAGTCCACATCGTTTTCGGCCGGGCAGATCCTGTTCTACGGCGAAACGGTCGAGGGCAAGAGTAAGGCGCTGGTCTACGATCTCAGGACCGGCCGCACCGTCGCCGACGTCACCGTCGCGGGCAATTGAGGCCGGCATGGCCGCCGTCCCGATCGACATCGACAGCGCCGACGATCCGCGCGTCGCCGAATTCCGCGAAATTCGCGAGCGCGACCTGACGGGCCGAGAGAAGCGCTTCATCGCCGAAGGCACCGTCGTGCTGCGCACGCTCGCCGAGGCACATGCGGCCGGCCGCGGCTTTATCGCCGAGAAGATCCTGCTGCTGCGCAACCGCGTCGAGGGCGTCCGGCCCATCCTGGAGCGGTTTCCGGCCGATGTGCCGGTCTATGTCGCCGGGGCTGATGTGCTCGACGGCGTCGTCGGTTTCCATCTGCATCGCGGCGTTCTCGCGCTCGGCCGGCGGGAGGATCGCGGGGAAGCTGCCCTTCTCGACGCGCTGCCGGAGCAGGCGCTGGTGCTCGTCGGTTGCGGCATTTCCAATCACGACAATGCCGGCTCGATGTTTCGCAATGCGGCTGCCTTCCGGGCCGATGCGGTGCTGCTCGACGAAACCTCCTGTGATCCACTCTACCGCAAGGCGCTGCGTGTCTCGGTCGGTTCGGTGCTGGGCGTTGCGCACCGTCGCGGCGGCAAGGCGCTGGATGTGCTTCTGGCGCTTGCCGAACGGGGCTTTGCCATCTGGACGCTTTCGCCGCACGGCAAGACCGATATCCGCGCCATTCCGGCCTCGACGCGTATGGCGCTCGTCGTCGGCACCGAAGGCGAGGGGTTGCCGGAGGCGCTGCTTGCGCGGTTCCAGAGCGCGCGCATTCCACAGTCGGAGGAACTCGACAGCCTCAACGCCGCGACGGCGACGGGGATCGCACTGTTTTCCATGGCCTCGGCGATGGGCCGGATCTAACGCATGCCTTCTCAAATCGAAATCGATTTTCAGGGTTCTGCGCCAATTCAAAAATGATGGCGCGCCATGCGTCCTATCGGACGCGCGCCGCGTTAAGGCGTCAGCGCGGGGGATCGGCGATGATCGCGGCCGCCCTGTCGGCAAGGCTGACGCGATCGTTCGGGTTCCTTTCCGCAGCATCCAACAGCAGTGTGCGGATCGGCGAGGAGGGACCTTCGTTGAGTGCGGTCAGCGCCACCATATTGGCGGCGATCGAGGCGATCTCCTCGCGGATCGCGCCATCGCGCCCGGTTGAGGCCTTTGCCTTTTGCAAGCGCTCAGCAAGGGCGACACTGCGGGTGCGGACATCTTCGCCGATCTCAGCTGTGACGACGGCGGTGTCGAGTTCGGCTGCGGTCGTGTCTTCGGCGGTCATTTCCGCCGGCAACTCCGCCACCATCCCGGCAAGGCCGGCGTCGCGCAACACCCGGTTGACCTTGCGGATTTCGGCGTTGGCGGCCTTCAACTGCTCCTTCAACTTGGCGATCTCCTGCTGGCGGCGCGCGACCAGGGTTTCCTTTTCGGTGGCGGTAGCGCTCTCGCGCGCGGCCTTATCCTCCAGACGGATCACCATATGCTGCTGCTGCGTCAGTTTCTGTTCGGCATCCTTGGCGCGCTTCTGCAGCAGGCTGACGTCCTGGCGCAGCGTGTCGCGTTCGTCGCGCAGTGCGTTGACCCGGAATTTCAGGCTCTCCGCCTCGGTCTCGCGCGCGGCCAGGTCGATCCTCAGCCCATCGGCCTGTTCACCGAGCTTGCTCAGGCGCGTCCTCATCGTCGCCAGTTCGCTTCCCTTGTTGACAGCGGACTGCTCGGCAATATGCAGGTTGGTCTTCAACTGGCTGATATAGTTCTCGTCCTTGCGCAGATGCGAGCGCTGGTCGGCCGCCTCGACATGCATCTCGCCGATCTGCGCCTGCAAATCGCCGATCTCGGCGGCAAGCCTGCCGGCGTCGACGGCGAGGGCGTCGTGGCGAAGCTGGAACGACAGGGATTTCTCGCGCTCACGCAGAAGGTCCTGGGTGGTGCGGGCGTTTTCGGCGGCATAAAGCGCGCGCACCATGTCTTTCTGGGCGCGAACCTCTTGTGGGCTCAGCGGCATCGTCGCTTTCAGCCGGTTCTCTGTATACCAGACAATACGGCGGTGAACGGCCGGCGAGACCAGAAAGACGAGGAAGGCCGCGGTCAGGAAGCCCAATCCGAACAAAAGAGCATATTCGATCACGGCGCGGCCATCGGTAAGAAGGTTGATACGGGTCAGCCGCGATGATTAAGCAGGCATGACGCCCATGGCAAGGCCGCCGGTGGGGACGGCGGCACATTCCGGCGGCTTTGCGGCCTCAGAAGGGGTTCCAGGTCGGCGCCTGGGTGATCTTGAGATAGCCGACGTTGACGCCGAGGCGGGCACCGACGCCGGTGCGGATCGGCACGACCAGCACATCGTTGTTCTTGAGCAGCGTCATGCCGAAGCCGGCGATCACATAGGCCGAGCCGCTGACGCCGCCGAAGCGGGCATAGATGCCGTTGATGGAGGGCAGGTCGTAGACCAGCATCATCACGCGCGAGCCCTGGCCGCCGTAATCGAGGCCGAGCGAGGGTCCCTGCCAGTAGAGATTATGTTCGCCAGCGTTCTTGGTGTTCAGCTGGCCTTCGCCATAGGTAAGGCCGGCGATGAAGGCGCCGCCGCCTTCTTGTCCGAGGATATAGCCGTTCGGCAGGCCGTATTTCTGGAAGGCACTCTCGACGACCTTGGCAAGTCCGCCGCTGGCGGAACCGAAGAAGGAGTGGCCGGCGTCAACGATTTCCTGCATCGTGTACTGGCCGTTGTCCTGGGCAGCGGCCGGTGCGGCAACCATCAGCGAGGAGAAGACGAGGGCCGAAAGCAACCTGCAGAAGCCGATGAATCGGTGCGGAAATCGAGGGCGCATTGTGTCATCCGTTCGTCGTTTGGCTAGGAGCGGGCAACCGCTCGCGGCGATTGGTGCATTTTGCGCCGATGATCTTAACAATCGGTTTACCAAATATGGTGTCATTATGGCATCGAGTACGATCGCAAACTTCGCGCAATTTTGATGAAGTATATTCCGGGCGCAATGAAATTGCCGCCCCTCAGGAGACGATGATGTCCAAGAACCCCAATCTCACCCTGTCCGGCCCGGATCTGGCCGCGCTTCTTTGCAGCCGCGTTTGCCACGATGTCATCTCGCCCGTCGGCGCGATCAATAACGGGCTGGAACTGCTGGACGAGGGCGGCGCCGATTCCGATGCGATGGACCTGATCCGCACCAGCGCCCTCAACGCGTCCGTCCGCCTGAAATTCGCACGCCTCGCCTTTGGTGCGTCGGGCTCCGTCGGCGCCTCGATCGACACGGGCGAGGCCGAACGCGCTGCCAAGGATTTTGCCGTCGCCGAGAAGAAGACGGAGGTGATCTGGAACGGACCGCGCGCCATCGTCGCCAAGAATCGTGTCAAGCTGCTGCTCAACCTCTTCCTCGTTGCCTATTCTGCCATTCCGCGCGGCGGTGTACTCGAGGTAACGCTCGAAAATCCCGAATTCGATGCCAGGTTCAAGCTCACGGCCAAAGGCAAACTGATGCGCTTGCCGCCGAAATTCGTCGAGATATCGACCGGCAACATCGAGGAGGCGATCGACGCCCATTCGATCCAGCCCTATTACACAGTACTTCTGGCGCAAGAGTGCGGAATGACGCTCGATCACAGCGCCAGCGCAGACGAACTGGTGTTCACGGCAGTGGCCGCGGTGGCCTGATTTCGGAGCGCGGACGCGTGTCGGCGCCCGTCCGGTAACGATTCGTTAGCCTGATGGACCTATTCTCCAGGGTTGTAAGAGGCCTCTTGCTGCGACGAATGCGGGGGCAAAGGAGCGGCCATGCAAAGGTTCATGATCACCGATAATTCGGACATCGTCCGCAAGGTCGGCAAGCGCATTCTCTCCGAACTCGATTTTCTCGTCAGCGAAGCCTCCAATGCCGGCGAGGCGCTGCAGCGCTGCCAGGCGGAGCTGCCGGAATATCTGATCGTCGATTCCGGCATGGAAGGCGCCCTCGATCTCATCGCCGCCATCCGCGCAATGGACGGCGGCAAAGAGGTCAAGATCTATTACTGCGTCGTCGAGGCGGATCTGAAGAAGCTGATGGCGGGCAAACGGGCCGGTGCGACCGACTTCCTGCTGAAGCCGTTCGATCGCAAGATCCTGACCGCGGTTTTCGGAAACCGCGCGATCGCCGCCTGACGCAGATCTTCCGCTCATATCGGTTGTCCCTCGAGCATCATGCCGAAAGTGCAAGTGCGTTCGGCCGTCGCCACGTCCTATTTTTTCTTAAACGAGACACGGAGGATCAGGCCTATCCAGCCTGAAATCTTCCGTCAGGGTGGCTTCTTATTTGCCCAGGGCAGAAACGAAAAATCCCGCCGGAAAGGCGGGATCTTCGTTTATCCGATAAGGGGGATCGGAAAAAATCAGGCGGTTTCTGCGTATTCGGCCCCATCCGGTTCGCGAAGAACGTAACCACGGCCCCAGACGGTCTCGATATAGTTGGCGCCGCCGGCAGCGTTGGCGAGCTTCTTGCGGAGCTTGCAGATGAAGACGTCGATGATCTTCAGTTCCGGCTCGTCCATGCCGCCGTAAAGGTGGTTCAGGAACATTTCCTTGGTGAGGGTGGTGCCCTTGCGGAGCGAAAGCAGCTCCAGCATCTGATATTCTTTGCCCGTCAGGTGGACGCGCTGGCCGCCGACTTCGACAGTCTTGGCGTCGAGGTTGACGATCAACTCGCCGGTCATGATGACCGACTGGGCATGGCCCTTGGAGCGGCGGACGATGGCGTGGATGCGAGCGACGAGCTCGTCCTTGTGGAACGGCTTGGTCATGTAGTCGTCGGCGCCGAAGCCGAGGCCACGAACCTTGTCTTCGATGCCGGCCATGCCCGACAGGATGAGGATCGGCGTCTTGACCTTGGACAACCGGAGAGTGCGAAGCACTTCATATCCGGACATGTCGGGCAGGTTCAGATCGAGAAGGATGATGTCATAATCATACAGCTTGCCCAGATCGACGCCTTCTTCACCGAGATCGGTGGTATAAACATTAAAACTCTCTGATTTCAGCATCAACTCGATGCTCTGCGCCGTCGCGCTGTCATCCTCGATTAGAAGTACCCGCATAATTATCCCCTTTACCGCCGCCGAAAGGTGGTCTGGCCCCCTACACGATACCGAACACGCTACGTGATTTGGAAGCTGCCACGAAATGGTTAACAAATTCTAATTCACTCTGGCAAGGAGTATCGAATTTATTAAATAATTTTTCCATTTCTCTGTTTTCCAATAGGAATCTCAAAAAGACGTTCCTCAACTTTAACATTAGGAAACAGCGCTAAGTGATTCATCCGACTCGCCAATGAAAAGGTTCGAACTTCATGCCGTGGCATTTACCGACCCTTAAATCATAGGGCCTATCATTAACGATGCCCGTAAACGAAAGGTTACCAGCGGTAGGTATTTGTTAATATCGCAGGAAATTTTTTAGCAAACCGTGTCAAAGCGGCGCGCAGGGCGGTTTCAAGTTGAGCCGGGGTCTCGCATCACGGGAGTAATGCGTATGAAGTCGCGAGAAAGTCTCGTTCGCCTGAAGGAATTTCAGGTGAACGAAAAACGACGTCAGTTGCAGCAATTGCAAATGATGATGTCTGAATTCGAACGGATGACGAAGGATCTGGAGAGCCAGATCGTCGTCGAGGAAAAGAAGTCCGGTATTTCCGACCCGAATCACTTTGCTTATCCGACCTTCGCCAAGGCCGCGCGTCAGCGGGCCGATAACCTGCAGGTTTCGATCAAGGAACTGAAGACGCAGGAAGAGACGCTGGAAATGGCGCTCGAGGAGATGCAGGCGGAATATGCAAGGGCGACGGCGCTGGAAGAGCGTGACAGCGGCGCCCGAGCAAGGGCGTAAGAGAAAAACGGTGGGCGCCGGTTTCGGCGCCTGGGATCGCCGCTGAGAAGCCATGTATGACGGGCGCGCTGTCCGTCATACATGGCTTTTGGTGTTTTCGCCTCTCGGCGTCAGCGCCTCGGTGCAGCTCTCGCCGAAATCGAGGCTGTCACGCCGAAGGCGATTGAAGAAGCTACCTCCAAAGCGGGTCACGTCGAGCGTGGTTCACGCGACGCGAGTCATGCCTTTTTATGCGCCGCCCCAAACCTGCAGCCTGTCTTTGAGCGACGCGCATTAGAGCACCGTGCGTCCTTTCGGACGCGCAAAGGACGCTCCAACTCTTTCAATCCGCGCATCGTGCTTTCTGACAACCGATTCCGATTTTCGGGCAGATGCGCTAGTTCACGACATCCTTCCATTCCGGATGGCGTTGCGCCTGCGCCTTGAAGAAGGGGCAAAGCGGGATGATCTTCCATCCGCCGGTGCGGGCTGCTTCCACGGCGTGGAGCGCCAATGCCTGGCCTACACCCTTGCCGCGCAACGCATCGGGAACGGCCGTGTGATCGATGATGATGAGCTTCGGCGATGTGCGTGAATAGGTCATCTCCGCCTCGTGCCCGTCCACCTCGGCCGCATACCGGCCGCCGGAGGCGCCTTCCTCGTTTCGAATGTCCATTGTCTTTCCTCGTAACGGATAGTGTCGTCGCGGACCGTGACATGGCGGCGCGGTCGTGCCAAGCCGTGGAGGCAGGACAGGCAGGAGACGGAGTGTTCATGCAAAATATCGGATCGATACGAGGTTCAGGGCAATGAAGGCGCTTTCGATGATTCGCCCCGTGCTTCTCGTGGCCGCGCCGTTCTTCCTGGCGCTCGGTCTCGTGTTACCGCTGGTCCGTTTCGAGACGCTGTATTTCTTCGACGAGACGCCGTCCCTCATCGAAATCATCGTCTCGCTCTGGCAAGGCGGGGACGGGCTGCTGGCGGCGATCGTTGCACTGGTTTCGATCCTGCTCCCGTCTCTAAAGATGATCGGGATCGCCGCAGAAGCGACGGCCACCGGCGTTGGGGCCGGCAGCCTCTTCTATCGTCGTGTCGTACCGCATCTGTCCAAGTGGTCGATGATGGACGTGCTGCTGGTCGCGATCGTCATTGCGGCGGCGAAGACGACGGGGCTGGCGGATGCCTTCACGCAGCCAGGCCTCTGGTGCTATGCGGCCTCGTCAATGATTTCGGGCCTTCTTCATTCCCTGATGGGAGATGCGTCCGGCCCGAAATAGATGTCGTCGATGCTGGCGGGTGATCAGTGACGATATTGCTGAATGCGCGTGGTGCGCAGGCCGGCGAGACCGTGGCTGTTGATCGACGACTGCCAGGAGAGGAATTCTTCGACCGTGAGCGTATAACGCTCGCAGGCCTCTTCCAAGCTCAACAAGCCACCGCGAACAGCCGCGACAACCTCTGCCTTCCGGCGAATCACCCAGCGCCGCGTATTGGGCGGCGGAAGATCCGCGATCGTCAGGGGGCTGCCATCGGGGCCGATGACATATTTTACTCGGGGACGTATCATTTCGGTCATTGGACTCTCTACACAACGCAAGACCACGAACCCCACTCTAGCCTGCCACATTTAAAAATTGCCTAAACCCATCGTAAGACTTTGATAACAAATTTAGATGCCCTCGGGCCGCGGATTTGGGGGCGGCCGCCTGCCGCTACGTCAATTTGTAGCGCCTGCATGGGAGCCATGCGGAATAAAGATTAGCTGATTTCCCGGGATGATCTTCTAAGCGCTGCAACAAAGGAATGAGCGCAAGACTTCGACTCCGCTCTTCCCGCTGCATCAGTCCAGTTTGCGCTTTTGACGCTTCGTGTCCTCGGGATGCGGGGCAGAAATCCGTCTCTGCTGATGCTACGGCGCGAGCTTCTCGCCGCCGGCAGCGAGGCCGAGCCGAAGTTGGCCTTACGAGGATACGAAGATGGAAAGACCTGAGCGCGCAGTCGACGACTGCGCTGAGGATGCTGCATTTTCGCCTTCGAAGGCCGTGGGCGCCGGGGCTTCGTTTAACGACGGCAAGGAACGGCTCGGGGAGATGGCGAAGCTTGCGGGCTTCGATTTTTATCTGCTCTCGGTTTTCCCGCGCGGYGACCGTACGGCTTTCATCGAAAACCGGCTGATCAGGAACTGGCCGCTAAGCCTGGTCGGCTTTTACGAGGCCGCCGATCTCTTCTATTGCAGCAGACTGGTGACCGCGATGAAGCGGACGATCGTGCCGATCTTCTGCAAAGAGGGGTCGTTTGCGGGCAGCGCCGCCAATCAGGAAAACCGCAGACTCAACACGCTCTTTCAGCTGCACGGGCTGAAGAATACCTTCGCCTTCGCGCTGCATGACGCTGACCTGAAACAATACATCTTCGCCTTCTCAGGCGACTGTCCTATGCCCACGCGGGAGCAGGCGATGGCGCTGCTTTACGGCTGCATGGAGCTTCTGGACAAGGTTTCGCGCAATGGCAACCCGGAAACGGTCCGTCGGAGACGCTCACCCGGCGCGAAATCGAATGCCTGCGACGCCGCCTGATTCCTTAAATCGGAATCGACTTAAGGAATCAGGCGGCAATTCAAAGTGCTACAGCGTCCTTTGCGCG
>NZ_JBFUAY010000021.1:0-62404 GCF_056406015.1 Rhizobium sp. P1_E1
GGTTAATTCCAGGTACCTTACCGATTTCCTCACCAATTCGAGGGTTCGGCGGACACCCATGGGCACGTGCGACTTTGGGCTGAGTGGGAAATAAGAATATTCGCCTTCATAATCAAGCGATTTTTTGATCTCGGGCTAAAAAAATAATTGAACAAGACGAGCCAATTTGTTCAACATTCCGAAACAGCCTGAGGGGTGCCATGGATACCTTGACCCGCATACGTGCCTTCATCGATGTCGTCGAGGCCGAAGGCTTCTCCGCCGCGGCAAGACGCACCGGCCGCTCAAAGGCGCTGCTCTCCAAATATGTGCGCGAACTGGAAGATGAGCTCGGCGCCCTGCTACTCAACCGCACCACCCGGCAATTCTCCATGACCGAAGCCGGCCATACCTATTACCGCACCGCCTCCGATATCTTAAAGGAGATCGACAACCTCGCCGATCTCGTGCGTGAGAACAATGCACAGCTCAAAGGACGGCTACGCATTTCCGTGCCGCGCACCTTCGTTGATGCCGATGTCGGCCAGTCGCTGATCGATTTCGCCAAGGAGAACCCGGATCTTTCACTGGAGATCGCCGCCGATGACCGGTTCGTCGATCTGATCGAGGAAAGCTTCGACGTGGCGATCCGCATCACCAAGCTCGAAGATTCCGGCATGATCGCCCGCAAGATCTCGGATTTCCGCATCCATATCTGCGCCACCCCCGAGTTTCTCGAGCGTCATCCCAACCTCGAGCATCCGACGGACCTTTCCAACGTCCCCTTCATCGTCGACACCAACGCGCGCACCCAGGCGAGCATCCGCTTCCACAATCCCGACAACACCTCATTCGCCGTCGCCGTATCCGGACCGATAGAGGTCAACAGTCCGCATGCAACATTACGCGCAGCACTCGCCGGCATCGGCATAGCCTTCATCCCGGATTTCATCGCCCGCAAGCCGATCGAGAGCGGCGAACTGGTCACGCTGTTCAACGATTACATCCCGACCGACCGCGGCATTTATGCCGTCTATCCACACCGGCGCTACCTGCCGGCCAAGGTAAGGATCTTCGTCGACTACCTGCACAACTGGTTCAAGAAGCATCCGTAGAGCATGTCGCGCAAAAGTGTGCAGCGGTTTTGCGCTAAAGGCATGCGAAGAACCAAAGATGCAAAGCGTGGCAAGCGAATCTGAAAGATCGCGACATGCTTTAGCGCAGTGCCCTTGCGAAGCGATGCGACATTCCGCCCTGCATCAACATCCGGCCCCGCGAAACCGATGCCGAGCCCGGTCCCAATTCCGTCCCAATTTCTGGCAAGAAGTCAGGGGCAGCGAACAGGGCAGCGAGATAGATGAGACATTCGAAAATACTGATCGCCGCGCTTCTTTCGCTGGCGCCGACCGCCGCCTTTGCTCATCCGCACATCTTCGTGGAGGCGCGTCTCGAAGTCGTGGCCGGCAAGGACGGCAGTGTCGAGGAACTGCGCAACGTCTGGCGCTTCGACGAGGTCTTTTCGTCCTCCGTGGTCATGGATTTCGACAAGAACACCGACCTGAAGCTGGAGCCGAACGAGCTGACCGACGTCGGCAACACGGTCAAGAAGTCGCTTGCTGATTACGACTACTACATGAACCTGACGATCAACGGGAAAAACATCACCGTCCAGAAGCCCGACATCATCCATGTCGACTACAAGGATGGCCAACTGCTGATGTTCTTCGCGGTAAAGCCGGTGGAAAAGATGCCGCTGAAGGGCAGGCTCACTTTCGGCGTCTACGATCCGACGCTCTACACCTCGATCGATTTTCCGACAGACAACGAGCTTGCGATCGTCGGAGACGGCTTCAAGGCCTGCAAACATCAGGTGGTGCGGCCGGATGCCGACGAGGTGATCTCGCAAAACAAACAGTCGCTGACGGACGCCTTCTTCAACGATCCCACCGGCACCAACATGTCCAAACTCTTCGCCACCCGGCTGGAGGTCACATGCTGACGAAACGCCTGCCCCTCATCCTTTCCGCTGCGACCCTTGCGCTGGTAACGGCTGCAAGCCTCGCTCATGCGCAATCGCCGCTTGGCATCGGCACGGCGGAGCCGAGCTTCCAGCCGACTGGCGGGCCGTTTGCGCCACTATTTCTCTACGTCAATTACGAGCAGCAAGCCTTCTACCGGGCGCTGACCGGTGCCTTGAAGGCGATGCGCCAAGACCCCTGGCAGCTGGCATCGCTGATCGGCCTCTCTTTCGCCTATGGCGTCTTCCATGCCGCCGGCCCGGGCCACGGTAAGGCGGTCATCTCCTCCTACATGATCGCCAACGAGGTGGAGCTGAAGCGCGGCGTGGTGATTTCCTTCATTTCGGCCTTCGTCCAGGGCGTGATGGCGGTGGCGCTGGTCGGAGGCGCCTGGCTGGTGCTGCGCGGCACCGGCATTACGTTGACGGCGGCGACCCACGCGATGGAGATCTCAAGCTTCGTCATGGTCATCCTCTTCGGCGGCTGGCTGCTGTTCCGCAAACTGCGGTCGCTGGTGGGCAACATGCCGCGCCGCCGGCTGATGGCGACGCCGGCCGGTCCGGTCAGCATGATGCTCGACTGGAAGGACAATGCCGCCGAACGCCAGGCCTATGCCTTCAACGGCAAGGCGCAGGCTGTGGAAGCCGGCCACACCTTCGTTCCCGGCATGGTCTGTGAGACCTGCGGCAATGCCCATGTGCCTGATCCGTCCCTGCTCGCCGGCGACAGGTTCAGCGCCCGCGAGGCCTGGTCGGCGATCGTGGCCGTCGGTCTGCGCCCCTGCTCCGGCGCATTGCTGGTCATGACCTTCTCGCTGCTCAACGGGCTCTATCTCGGCGGCGTGCTTTCGGTCGCCGCCATGTCGCTCGGCACGGCGATCACCGTTTCCCTGCTTGCCACACTTGCCGTCACCGCCAAGAGTGCGGCCGTCCGCCTCTCCGGACGCGGCTCGACCGCCTCGATCTGGATCGGCAACGCCATCGAAATCCTCGGCGCCGTGCTCGTCATGCTGATGGGCGCCCTGCTGCTCGGGGCCTCGCTGCAGGGCTAGAGCAATTCCAGCAAAACTGCGCAGCGGTTTTGCGTCCGGAATTGCGCAATGCTGTAGACTTATTTCCCCCGGCTGCGCTGGTAGCGCGCCCGCAGCCAGAAAACTGCGAAAAACGCCATGATCAGGCAGATGCCGACGACGATCGCCAGCGTCGGCGAGAAATTGCCGATCCACAGCACGATGGTCGGCAGGAAATAGATGACGAGGGCGGCGCCAAGCAGGATGATGCCAGCGGCGGTCGCCTGCGAGCGGCTTTCCGGGCTCATACCAGCCTTTCCTTTTCAAGATCGGCGCGGATGTCCTGCAGGCGGCGGATCTGGTTGCCCTCGGCATCGAAATTCTCAGGCGAAAGCCAGGCTTCGAAGGCATCGTTGATCAGCGGCCATTCACTGTCGATCATCGAGAACCATGCGGTGTCGCGGTTGCGATGCTTGGAGATCATGTGCTGGCGGAAGACGCCTTCGAAGCCGAAGCCGTAACGGGCGGCCGTCGTCTTGCTCGCCTCATTCTTATTGTCGCATTTCCATTCGTAGCGGCGGTAGCCGAGATCCTCGAAGACATGCTTGGCCATCAGATAATGCGCCTCGGTCGAAAGCGGCGACCGCTTCATCTCAGGCCCATGTGCCACCCCGCCGATCTCGACGACGCCGTTTGCCGGGTCGGCGCGCATGTAATTCGCCATGCCCACAATCTTGCCGGTGGCATTGTCGCGGAAGATATGGGTGATCCAGCCGGACTTGGTGTTGACGGTTTCCAGCCAGCTGGCGAAATCGTCGATACCGGAGAAGTCGTCCTGCGCGAAATAGAGAAGCAGCGGATTGATGCCCATGCCGCCAAGCCCATCCCACAGCGCCTCAAGATGTTCGGCGCGCCGATAAGGCTCGACGGTGACGAAATGGCCCTTCAGCGTGACCGGCTTCGGCGCCGGGCAGCCCTTGAAATTTGCAAGATCGCGCATGTCCACTCCCCTTTTCGGAAGAGTGGATAGGCCAGCCGCCCGACAAAGGCAACCGGCCTAAAGCGCGTTGCGCTTTAGGCCCTTATTTCAACGCATGTCGTTGTCGCAAAACCGCTGCACACTTTTGCGCGACATGCTTTAGATGTCACTGTGACAAGGTCACCTTGGCGGAGGACACCGTTGCCTCGATATGGTCGACCAGCTGGTCAGCAAGTCCGAGGCGGCCGGCAAGCAGATCGAGATAACCGCGCTCGGCGCGCGAATCCGGGTCGATGGTGAGCCGCGAGGCGGTGTAAAGCTCGACACGCTGTTCTTCCGTCGTCGCGGCAGCAACGAGCGCATCGATATCCGTCGGCGAAGCGAGTTCCTGCTCGATGAAGGCCGCAGCCTCGCCGGTGACGTCCGCGGCCTTGACCTTGTCCATGATGAGGGCGCGTTCGGCATCGTCGATATGGCCGTCGGCCTTGGCGGCGGCGATCATCGCCCGGATCAGCACCAGCACGAATTCGTTGCTGCCGGCAGGCGACGCCGGCCCGAAACCGGACTCGGCAGGCGGCGGCAGGAGAACCGGGTTGTTTGCCGACGGCGCATCCGAGGGGGCTGCCGGCGCCTGCCCCGCCTGGTAATTCTTGTAGGCCTGGTAGCCGAGACCGGCAATGGCGGCAAGACCGCCGATCGCCAGTGCATTGCCGGCAATACCGCGGCCGGTCTTGGTGCCGAGAAGTACGGCGGCAATGGCGCCAGTCGCCAGCGGATTGTTCTTTGCCGTCTGCACGGCGTCGCCGGCCCTATCGCGGACGGAACCGCCAAGACCCGGCATCTGTGAACCCAAGAACTGGTCGAGAAGCTTCTTTGCGTCGAACATTCCTCGTCGTCTCCCTGTTTGAAACTGGAGGAGAACATAGGTTTGCGACGGCTGAAATACAAATAGGGGGAGCGGGATTGAGCCGTGAGGTTCGCCCGCCCCCTGCCAAAACTCAGGCCTTCAGCGCTGCCGCCTCTGCCGCGAGCTTGGTAATGCCAGCCCAGTCGCCAGCTGCAACCAGTTCCTTTGGCGCCACCCAGGAGCCGCCGACGCAGATGACGTTCGGCAGCGAGAGATAATCATGGGCGTTCTTCAGCGAAATGCCGCCGGTCGGGCAGAACAACGTGCCTGCAAGCGGCGAGGACAGCGCCTTGAGATAAGCGGCGCCACCGGCCTGCTCCGCCGGGAAGAACTTCAATACCTGGTAGCCTTCTTCCCGCAGCGCCATGACTTCGCTGGCGGTCGCGGCCCCCGGAAGCAGCGGCACGTCGGAATCGGCGGCGGCATCGAGCAGCTCTTGCGTCGTGCCGGGGCTGACGATGAACTTCGAACCGGCGGCGACGGCGGCTTCCCAATGGGCGACATTCAGGATCGTCCCGGCGCCGACTTCGGCGCCCTCGACCTCGGCAGCGACGGCGCGCACGGCTTCGAGTGCCGCCGGCGTGCGCATGGTGATCTCGATCGCCTTCAGCCCGCCCGCGACGAGCGCGCGGGCGAGCGGCACCGCTGACTTCGCATCGTCGACGATCAATACCGGAACGACAGGCTGGAGTTTCAGGATGGAAAGGAGCTTCTCTGTTTTCTCGCCCATGGTCGTGCGACTTCCTTGAAACGATTGAATTTGCATCCCGAATAACGCCCCCGCGGAACCTTGTCGAGATAAAACCGGACCGCATCACAAGAAGGGTATGAAATGCCTGGAAAGTGGGCTACCGTGCCGCAATCGTCACAAAAGGTTCACCGGCATGGCGAAAGAAATCGAGCGGAAGTTTCTTGTACGCAGCGATGGATGGCGTTCCGCCGTCGAGACGAAGTCTGTCCTCAGGCAGGGTTACATCGCCTCGATGGACGACCGTTCCGTGCGGGTGCGCATCCTCGACGGCAGGAAGGCGAGATTGACGATCAAGATCGGCCGCAGCACCATCACTCGTGACGAATTCGAATACGATATCCCAATCGCCGATGCCGAAGAGTTGCTGCTGAACGCGATCGGCGTCGTCATCGAGAAGACGCGCTACCGCGTTCCGCATGAGGGTTTCGTCTGGGAAGTCGACGTCTTTACCGGCGAGCATCGCGGACTGGTGATCGCCGAGGTGGAGATGACGGCGGAAACCGACGATCCGGCCCTGCCCGCTTGGCTCGGCCGCGAAGTAACCGGGGACTTCCGCTATTCCAACCAGGCCCTTGCCACAGAATACGGGCACGACAGGCATGGCCTATCGCATTCGGCCTGACGCCGATTTCACCGAAGCGTTCCGTAGCGTCGCCACCAAGCAGCTGGAACACGCCATCACTGTCCTCAGGAAGCGCCCGGACGGCGCGCATGAGGCGATCCATTCCTTCCGCAGGAACCTGAAGCGACTACGCTCGCTCTACCGCCTCGTGGCCCGCGAAATTCCGGATTTCCAAGCCCAAGAAAATGCGAGGCTGCGCGATGCCGCAAACTCGCTTTCGGCGATCCGCGACGCTACCGCCCTCATCGGCACCGCCCAATATCTGCAGCATGCAGCCCGCGGGAACGAGGAGAGCGAGGCGCTCGGCCGCATCGTCACCATCCTCGAAGGCCGCCGTGATTGGATGGCGGAAGCCGAAAGCGGCTTGGAACAGCGGCTCGCGGAAACCTCCGACGTTCTGAAGGAGGCGATCGCCGCCTTAGACGCCGTCTCCTTTGATGGCGGCCACCGCAAAAATGCACGCATGCTGGCGAAGAGCTGGCGCCGCATCGCGCTGAAGGCCAAGACCGCGCTTACAGCCTGTCACGGCGAGGCATCGGCCGACGATTTCCACGATCTGCGCAAACGCACCTACGACTATCGGCTCTACCATGCCCTTTTGCGCGACATCTGGCCGGGCGCGATGAAGGCCAAGCGCGATGCGGCCAGCGAACTCGTCGAGGATCTCGGCCACATCCATGATCTCACCGTACTCTCCGAACTGGTCGAGGCAGAACCGCAGCTCTTCACTCGCAATGACGACCTGACGCATCTGCTCGACATCATCATCTTCCGCCAGCAGGAAGACCGGCGGCAAGCGCTGATCAAAGCCGAAGCCGTCTTCGCCGATGATGCCGACGAGGAAGCCCAGCGCATCGAGCTTCTCTGGCTGATGGCCGGGAGTTGAGAGACAGCGAAACTGGAAGTGCCTGCGCGTTGCTCTGCATTTCCTGCAATATCACAAAGAACCCTGTTGACCTCAACCAATCTTGAGGTCCTAGCTTGCGGTGGTCAAACAAGCAGAGACCTGATCCGCGAGGAAAAAATGACCGCCGAAAATGCCGCGATGCCGAAGGTACTCGGGCTCTACGAAACACATCTGACCGTTGCCGATCTCAAGACCTCTACGGAATTCTACCGCGATGTCGTCGGGCTCGAACTCGCAGCGTCGTTCGAGGAGCGCAAAGTCACTTTCCTCTGGGTGGACGACAGGAAGACCGGTATGCTCGGCCTTTGGGAAACCGGAACCGGGCCGCTGAAGATGCGGCTGCACATCGCCTTCCACATGACCGCCGATGGCGTGCTGCAGGCGCCTGACATTCTCAGGGCAAAGGGCGTGGAACCTCTCGGCTTTACCGGTGAACCGGTAACGGAGCCGGTGGTTCTCGGCTGGATGCCGGCGCTGTCGATCTATTTCAAGGATCCGGACGGGCACTCGATCGAGTTCATCAGCGTTCTCGACGCCGACCCCGACCGGAGCTTCGGCGTGCGGCCGTTTTCCGAATGGCAGGCGCAGGGATAATCGATTACCTGTCAAGGCCGCCACCGGCGAAGGCAATTGCGCCGCCCGCTGATTTTCTGTATTTCCGGCCCATGACCGACAGCCTGACACACACCAGCCCGTTCCTCGTGGCCGCACTTTACCATTTCGTTTCCGTGCCGCGCTTTGCCAGCCTGCAGGCACCGCTGCAGACGCTTTGCGAGGAGAACGGCGTCAAGGGAACGCTGCTTCTGGCGCACGAGGGCATCAATGGCACGATCGCAGGCCCGGATGCCGGCATTCACGCCGCGCTCGCCTTCCTGCGCGCCCAGCCGGAATTTTCAGGTCTGGAGCACAAGGAAAGCCGCGCCTCGAAAATGCCCTTCCTGCGCATGAAGGTGAAGCTGAAGAAGGAAATCGTCACCATGGGCGTCGAGGACATCGACCCCAACAAGGTGGTCGGAACCTATGTGGCGGCCAAGGACTGGAATGCGCTGATCTCCGATCCCGATACGATCATCATCGACACCCGCAACAATTACGAGACGGCAATCGGCACCTTTCGCGGCGCGCTTGACCCGAAGACCAAGACCTTCCGTGAATTTCCCGATTGGGTGCGCAGCAATCCCGGCCTGCACAACAAGCCGAAGGTCGCCATGTACTGCACCGGCGGCATACGTTGCGAGAAGGCCACCGCTTTCATGAAGGCTGAGGGCTTCGACGAGGTCTATCATCTGAAGGGCGGCATCCTGAAATATCTGGAGGAAGTGCCGCAGGAGGAAAGCCTCTGGGATGGCGCCTGCTTCGTCTTCGACGAGCGCGTCTCCGTCGAGCACGGTCTGAAGGAAGGCGAACACAGGCTGTGCCATGCCTGCCGCAACCCGATCACCGCAGAAGAAATCACCTCACCGCTCTACGAGGAAGGCGTTTCCTGCAGCCACTGCTATCATAAGCGCACGGAGGAAGACCGGCTGCGTTACCGTCAGCGGCAGCACCAGATCGCCCTCGCGAAAAAGCGTGGCCAGCGACATATCGGCAGCTAAGCCGGGATTCCGGTTGGAACAGCCTTGCTGTCTGAGGATCAGGCCCACCAGTCAGACAGCGCTGATGCGGCGCCGAGCTTCCGGCTCCGCTGCACGCCGCTCGTTCAGCATCTCGGTGATAAGGTCTGATGTCACAGGCTTTCCGAACCAATAGCCCTGCAGGCAGTCGCAGCCGAACAGGCGCATGGCTATCGCCTGCTCCTCGGTCTCGATGCCTTCGGCCGTCACCGGAATGTCGAGCGAGCGGGCAAGCGCTACCGTCGCCTGCAGCATCTCGCGCTGGCGTTTGTCCTCGTTGACACCCATGACCAGCGAGCGGTCGATCTTGATGCGGTCGAAGCCGAACTGCCTGAGATAACCGATCGAGGAGAAGCCGGAGCCAAAATCGTCGAGCGCCACCTTGACCCCCAGCCCCTTCAGCCGTTCGATCGACTGGCGGGTGCGCTGCGGATTCTGGATCATGTAGCCTTCGGTGATCTCGAGCGTGATACGACCGGCCTCGATCTCCGTCTGCTTCAGCACGTAGCGCACATAGTCGGTAAAGGCGGGATTGCGGAACTGGCCGGGCGAGACGTTGACCGAGACGTTGAGGTCCGGCCATTGCTTGGCTGTCTCACAGGCTTTGCGCAGCACGAACAGGCCAAGTGATTCGATGAGGCCGCTGGTCTCGGCGATCGGGATGAACAGCTCGGGCGAAACAGGGCCATGGCCCGGACGGTTCCAGCGCACCAGCGCCTCGACGCCGGTCATCGCATGCGTCGCCGCATCGATCAGCGGCTGGTAGGCAAGCGTCAGGTCGCCGCTTTCGATGGCGATCCGGAGATCGAGCTCCAGCGCATTGCGCTGCTCTCGATCGGCGTCCATCGACGGGTCGTAGAGCGTCATGCGCGCGCGGCCGGCCTCCTTCGCCTTGTACATGGCAAGGTCGGAACGGCGCACCAGCTCCTCACGCCCGATCGCCCCGAAAGGCGACATGGCGATACCAATGCTTGCCCCGACGACGACGACACGGCGACCGATCTCCAATGGCTCGACGAGAAAATCGAGGATCTGCTCGGCAAGCTGCAGGGCGGCGGCATTCTCGCTGTTGGAGAGAAAGGCGATCGCAAATTCATCGCCGCCGATACGGGCAAGAACCGCACCTTGCGGAATGAGCACGTCGAGCCCGGCCGCGACCGCGCGGATCAACTGGTCACCGGTGCCGTGGCCATAGCTGTCATTGACTTCCTTGAAGCCATCAAGGTCGAGATAGAGGAGCAGCACGTTGCGCTTGGTCTGGCGTGCCTCGACGACAAAACGATCGACGGCGAGACCGAGGCCGTCGCGATTGGAAAGGCCGCTCAGCCTGTCGCGCAGCGCCTCCTCGCGGGCGCTGCCTTCCTCCGCCTTCAGGCGGCGGCCGGCAAGCCAGCCGATGACCAGCAGCACTGCGAAAAACAATCCGACGAGGCCGAGCGCCTGGATGACCATCGGTCGCACCTGTGCATAGGCGATATCGCCGGGTGAACGCGAGGCCCAGACGAGCTTGCCGAGCGTTGCCCCCGTCGGATCGACGATCGGTACGCGATAGTCGGCCGCAAAGCTCGGCGGCGCCAGCCTCAGCCCGCCGATGACATAGGTCTGGCCGAGAGCAGTCACCCTGTCGTCATCGAGATGGCGGGCGAAAACGAGGTAGCGGTGCTGGCCGGCGGGCACATCAAGCGCACCGGACTTTTTCCGAACCAGTGCCACGCCGACGGCGGCAATGCCCCGTTTGGTGGTGACGAAACCGATCGCCTGGGGACGATCGGCCGGACCGGCCGCCTTCACCGTGTCGAGCAGGCTCCAGAGCGACGGCGCGAAGAAATCCGTGAGCGGCTCCTCCATCGGCTTGCCGTCCCGATAGGCCATGATCGCCTGCTTCTCACCATTGATGACGATCGCCATGTCGAACAGCGAGCTGTTGACCGACATCTCGCCGTAATTGCTCACCGTCCAGGCCATGCCGTCAGGCGCGTAGACGTTGACGGCGGCGTCGTCCCAGGCGGCGTAATCGTCGAGCGTCGCGCCGAGCTGATCTTCGAAGGTCTTCAGCGCGCCGACCGTCGTTTCGCGCGAGCGCTCGTCATCGAGGAGATTGGCATTTTCAGCCACGCGTTCGAGCGCCGTCAGCACCATGACGGTGACGACTGCGACGATGACCGCGAAGGAGAAAAGCACGCCGGTGACGGTGATGTGACGGCTTACTCCCGATCCTTTGCTCTGCGACTTTCCGGCTGTCTGCATTACGACTCCCTGACCGTCGGACTTTGCCAGCCAAGGGTTCAAAAACGTTTAAGCAACCGGCTGTTGCAGGTTTCTGACGAGCTATTTTTGTGCCCCGCCTGAGGACGCACCCCTTAACCCGGCTTATGATTGCCCTTCGGGAATTTGGCCGCGAGTTCGCGATACCATTTGCCGCTCTTTTTTACCGTACGCACCTGGGTCTCATAATCGACATGGACCAGACCGAAGCGCATGCGGTAGCCTTCCGCCCATTCGAAATTGTCCATCAGGCTCCAGGCGAAATAGCCGCGTAGGGGATAGCCGTCCTTGATGAGGCCGGCAACAATTTCGAGGTGATCGCCGACATAGTCGAGGCGCATCGTGTCGTCGACCTCGCCGTCGATGACATCGGTGTTGTCGCAGGCGCCGTTCTCGGTGATGTAGCATTCCGGCAGTTCGTAGCGACGGTAGAGGTCCTCGACCGAGAGCTTCAGGCCCGGCGCATAGATTTCCCAGCCAATATCGGTCTTGACGTCGCTTGCCGGCGGCGCTTCCACCGTCCAGGGGAAATCGCCTTTGCGTTCGGCATCATCAGTGACCCGCTCGGGCTTGTAGTAGTTCAGGCCCCACCAGTCGAGTTTCTGGCTGATAAGCTTCAAGTCGCCATCTTCGATGACAGGCATGCGGTCGCCGAGCGCCTCGACGAATTCCTTCGGATACTCGCCCTTGAAGACGGGATCGAAGAAGGCGCCGTTGTGGAACTGATGCGCACGCTCGCCGGCGGCTAGATCGGCCGGGCTGTCGGAGCCGGGAATGACCGAAGCGGCGTTGAGCACAAGCCCGACGGGCACATTTGGGGCTTCCGAGCGGATCGCCTCGACGCCGAGACCGTGGGCAAGGTTCATGTAGTGCATGGCGTGAAGGGCGGCCTGCATGTTGCGCTCGCCCGGAGCATGGATGCCGTAGAGATGGCTGAGCCAGACGATGCACCAGGGTTCGTTGAAGGTCGCGACCCGGTCGAGGCGATCGCCAAGGCGGTTCATCACCGTTTTGGCATAGCGCTGAAACGCATAGGCGGTCGAGCGCGCCGTCCAACCGCCCTCGCCGGCGAGCAACAGAGGCAGATCCCAGTGGTAGAGCGTCGCGAAGGTCTTGATGCCGCGCGCCTTGCAGCCGTCGACCAGCCGATCGTAGAAATCGAGGCCGGCCTCGTTCACCGGACCCGTGCCTTCGGGGATAATGCGCGGCCAGGCAATCGAGAACCGATAGGCTTCGACACCCATTTCCTTGATGAGATCGAGGTCCTGTTCCAGCCTGTTGTAGTGATCGCAGGCAACGTCGCCGTTATCGCGATTATGGACGCGGCCAGGCATATTGCAGAAAGCATCCCAGATGGATGGCTTGCGGCCATCGGCTTTGCTGGCGCCTTCGATCTGGAAGGCAGCGGTGGCAACGCCGAAAGTGAACTCGCCGGGAAAGCGCTCCGCGAGTTTCTTCGGATCGATCATCTGTAAATCCTATCTCTCAGGTTGAGCCGTTTGCGCCGGATTTAGCCAAGCCCGAAGGCAAAGTACAGGCTGACCGGAAGAAAAACTGCAACGTTGCAGGAGGAAAAACAGAACAGCTGCACCGCCGTTGCAGCCGCCCCTCCCCCACCACGGAGCTGCCCTCATAACGGCAATGTCAGCAGTCGTGATTTGGCCGTTGAGACCGCGATCCTTACACGGGGAAATGGCATCACAAATATGAAAGGAATCCAATGCTCTCTTCGGTCCATTCGCTGCAGCCTCATCTGCTGAGCCTGTTGCGCATTGTCTCGTCACTTGTACTTTTCAGCTACGGAACACAGAAGATCCTGCATTTTCCGGCTGCGGCAAGTGTGCCGCCCGCGGGCTCGCTCTCCTGGATTGCCGGGCTGCTCGAACTCACCCTCGGCTTCCTGGTCCTGGTGGGATTCCAGACCCGTATCGCAGCCTTCGTGCTCTCCGGCCTGATGGCCTTCGCCTATTTCATCGGGCACGCCTCGAAGGGCATCTACCCCGCACAGAACGGCGGCGTTGCGGCGATCCTGTTCTGCTTCGTGTTTCTTTATCTGGTGGCGGCAGGCGCCGGACCCTTGAGCGTCGATAACCTACTGAAGCGTGGCCGCACCGCTGCTGCCTGACCAAAAATAAAATAAAACGCCGAGGCGACTTGAGATCGCCTCGGCGTTTTTCATTGGGCCACGCGGATCGGTAAATTCACACCTTGATCCAGGCGCCGTTCTTCTTCGAAGACGCGACACAGGCTTCGACGAAGGCCACACCCTTCACGCCGTCATCGACTGTGGGATAGACCACCGCCTTGTCGACGGCCTTGCCCTTCTTGCGGGCGTTGATCGCATGCGCGGCTTCCGTATAGATCGTCCCAAAGGCTTCGAGATAACCTTCCGGATGCCCTGATGGCACGCGCGTGACACGGCCGGCAGCAGCGCCCGAACCGGCGCCGCCCCGAGTGATCAGCCGCTTCGGCTCGCCGAAAGGCGTGTACCACAAGTAATTCGGGTCCTTCTGGGTCCATTCCAGCCCGCCCTTGGTGCCGTAGACACGCACCATCAGGCCGTTTTCATGGCCGGGCGCAACCTGGCTGCACCAGAGCATGCCCTTGGCCGGCTTCTCCGAGCCCTTCGCCTTGAAGCGCAGCATGACATGCGCATTATCGTCCAGCCGGCGGCCCGGAACGAAACTGTCGAGATCGGCGGCAAGGCTGTCGAGTTCCAGGCCAGTGATGAAAGCGGCAAGATTGTAGGCATGCGTGCCGATATCGCCGGTCGAGCCGCCGACGCCGGACTGCGCCGGATCGGTGCGCCAAGCGGCCTGTTTCTGGCCGGTTTGCTCGACTGCTTCCGTCAGCCAGTCCTGCGGATATTCGGCCTGGACGACACGAATGTCGCCGAGCTCGCCATTCGCAACCATCTCCCGCGCCTGGCGGACCATCGGATAGCCGGTGTAATTATGCGTCAGCACGAAGAGCGCGCCGCCCTCGTCGGCGATCTTCTTCAGCTTCTTCGCATCGGCAAGGTTGGATGTCAGCGGCTTGTCGCAGATGACATGAATGCCGCGCTTCAGGAATTCCTTGGCCGCATCGTAGTGAACATGGTTCGGCGTGACGATTGCCACCGCCTCGATGCCATTCTTCAGCTTCGCCTCGCGGATCGCCATCTCGCGATAGCTGGAATAGGTCCGCGACGGATCGAGGCCGAGGTCGCGGCCGGATGCGATCGCCTTTTCGGGCGAAGCCGACAGCGCGCCGGCGATGAGATCGTACTGATCGTCGATACGTGCCGCGATACGGTGCACCGCGCCGATAAACGCGCCCGCGCCGCCGCCCACCATGCCGAGCCGGATGCGCGGCTCACGTGTCTGTTCGGATGATGCTTCGATTGCCATTGATTCCTCCTGAATTTTTCTTCCCTTCTCCCCTCGGGGGTTCGAAGGACGGGTTGAGCCCCGTGGCTCAACCCCGGTCGGTGGCCCGGAGGGCCGGATGAGGGGGCCTGGCGACAGATATGCCTTTCGCTTGTCGCTCAAGGCATTCGTCGCTATCGCGCCTCATCCCCCTCATCTGCCCTTACGAGCACCTTCTCCCCACTCGGGAGAAGGGAATAGAAGCTTAGAGCCCCAGCATCCGCCGGTTCGCCGCCTGATCCGTGCCGCTGCCGGCGAAATCGTCGAAGGCTTTTTCGGTGACGCGGATGATATGGGCGGCAACGAATTCGGCGCCTTCGCGGGCACCGTCCTCCGGATGCTTCAGCGCGCACTCCCATTCGACCACGGCCCAGCCGTCGAAATTGTTCGCCGTCATCTTCGAGAACACCGCGCCGAAATCGACCTGGCCGTCGCCGAGCGAACGGAACCGGCCGGCGCGTTCGACCCAGCCCTGATAGCCACCGTAGACGCCCTGGCGACCGGTCGGATTGAACTCAGCATCCTTGACGTGGAACATCTTGATGCGGTCTTTGTAGATGTCGATGTTGTCGAGATAATCGAGGCACTGCAGGACGTAGTGCGAGGGATCGTAGAGCATGTTGGCGCGCGGATGGTTCTTCACCCGCTCCAGGAACATCTCGAAGGTGATGCCGTCATGGAGGTCTTCGCCCGGGTGGATCTCGTAGCAGACATCAATACCGTTCTCGTCCGCATGGTTGAGGATCGGCGTCCAGCGGCGGGCGAGTTCGTCGAAGGCGGTCTCGACCAGACCGGCAGGACGCTGCGGCCAGGGATAGATGAAGGGCCAGGCAAGCGCGCCGGAGAAGGTCGCATGCGCCTTGAGCCCGAGGTTTTTGGATGCCGTCAGCGCCATCTTGACCTGCTCGACAGCCCATTCCTGACGCGCCTTCGGATTGCCGCGCACCTCCGGTGCGGCAAACCCGTCGAAGGCTTCGTCATAGGCCGGGTGAACGGCGACGAGCTGTCCTTGCAGATGCGTGGAGAGTTCGGTGATCTCGATGCCGTTTTCGCGCGCCTTGCCGGCGAATTCGTCGCAATAGTCCTTGGACGTGGCGGCCTTCTTCAGATCGATCAGCTGGCTGGCCCAGGTCGGCACCTGGACGCCCTTGTAACCGATGTCGGCCGCCCATTTGGTGATCGCGTCCCACGAGTTGAAAGGAGCAGTATCGCCCGCGAACTGGCCAAGGAAAAGGCCGGGGCCCTTGATCGTCTTCATGTCAGATTCCTCCCTGAATATCGACCGTAAACGTTTCTGAAGTGTTGTAGCACGCAATTTGACGGGAGCAAGGCGCCTCCTCGCCCTTGGCTCGTGATTTGGCGCGAAGCCAGATGCGATATGGCGGCGAGCTAATCATGATGGGCTTTGGCGGGCAAGAGGTACGTGCAGCATTTTCGGCCACCCGCTCTATTGAAGCATAAAAAATGCGCCCATCCTTTCGAATGGGCGCACATCTCCAATGAATGGATCAGAACGGAGAATCCGGGAAGTAGAAGTCCTTGGCATTGTCCTTGGTGACGAGCGTCGCGTCGAGGATGTAGCTGCCRTGAACCGGGACCTGGTCGTAAAGTGCCGCCGCCGTCAGCTCCATCGCTGTGCCGACCATTGCCGGCGGATAGAGAACGTCGACCGGGATCAGCTTGTCGCCATCCATGACCTTCTTGACCATGTCCTTTGAGCCGGCGCCGGCGACGACATACTTGATGTCGGTGCGCTTGGCCTGCTCGATCGCCTGCAGAACGCCGACGGCCATGTCGTCGTCCTGGCACCATACGACGTCGATCTTCTGGTACTTGGTCAGATAGTCCTGCATGACCTTGAAGGCATCGTCGCGGTTCCAGTTGCCGTACTGGCGGTCAAGAACCTTGACGTTCGAGCCGGCAATGCCCTTGTCAAAGCCGTCCTGGCGCTGCTGGTCGATCGGGATCGGCAGACCGCGGATGATGACCACTTCGGCATCCGGCGTGGTGTCCTTGATGTACTTGCCGGCGACTTCGCCGAGAGCTGGGTTGTTGCCGGCGACATAGAGATCGCGCACGGAATTGTCGTTGTTGCTCGGCGCACGGTCGACGAGGGCGACGAACTTGCCCTTGCCCTTGACTTCCTTGATGGCGTTGACGAGCGGATCCGGATCCGACGGCAGGATGACGAGGGCGTCGATGCCCTGCGTATCGAGATCCTGCACGGCGTTGGCCTGGCTTGCGGCGTCCGGCGAGGTCTTGACGATGACGTTGAGACCGGGATGTTCGGCCATCAGCAGCTTGGCAACGCGTTCGGCATGGAACACCACGCCCGACGTCCAGCCGTGGTCGGCCGCCGGAATGGACACGCCGATCGTGAATTTCTTGTCCTGGGCGTGAGCGGCGCCGGCGAAGGTCACCGCCGCAACCGCCAGGCCCAACATCAATTTACGCATGCTATTTCCTCCCAATAATTCAGGGACTTTTCCATATCGGGACCGGACGCCCTGTAAGCCCGATCAATTGCAAGCCCGGTCAATTCATGATTTGCGCACCAGCGAGCGCTGGACGAACATGGCGATGATGATGATCGCACCCTGGATGGCGCCGATCAGATATTCGCTGATGAAATTCGAAAGCAACATGATGTTGCCGACCAGTTCGAGAATGAAGGCGCCGCAGATCGTGCCCCAGACCCTGCCCGCGCCGCCCTTGAGCGCCGTGCCGCCGACGACGACGGCCGTGATCGCCTGCAACTCCCACAGGATGCCCGTCGTCGCCGACGTCGAGCCGAGACGGGGAACATAGAGCAGCACGGCGATGGCGACGCACAGTCCCTGGATGACGAAGGCGATCGTCCTAACGCGATTGACCGCGATACCTGAATAGCGGGCGACATCGCTGTTTGATCCCACAGCGACGACGTGGCGCCCGTAGCGGGTGCGATAGAGGATGAAGGCCGCAACCGCCGTCACTGCCAGGATCACCACGATCGGCACGGGTATGCCGGCGACATTGCCGAAATAAGCAGGGCGATAGAGCGTCTGGATATCGGCGGAGCGAAGCGTGATCGCGCCGCCCTGGGACAGCCATGTCGTCAGGCCGCGATAGATACCCATCGTGCCGAGCGTCGCGATGAAGGGCTCGATCCTGCCCACCGTCGTGATCAGGCCGTTTGCCAGACCGCAGAGCGCGYCGGCGACGATCGTGAAGACGACCGCGACCGTCAGCATCAAAGCCGGGTTTGCGATGGCGCCCGAATTCATCAGCAGGATCATCAGGCTGGCGACGAAGGCCACCATCGAGCCGACAGACAAGTCGAGATCCCCTGCTGATATCACGAAGGTCGCACCGACCGCGATGATGGCGATGAAAGCGCTGCGCGTCGCGACATTGGCAAGGTTGGTAATGCCGATGAAATTCGGATTGACCAGGGCTCCGACGATCAGCAGCAGCGCAAGGGCGACGAAGGGTGCGACCGCACGCAGGTCGACATCCCGCCAGGATCGGCGCCGGATTTCCCTGGTCTCCTCGTTGACACTCATTTCCAAAACCAACCTCCCGTCCCATATTTTCTGGGCATCTTATGTGTCCTCCTGATCGGCAAAGCCCTGCTTCAGCCTTCAGGCGGCCGCCTTCTTCTTGAGCCCGGCGGCGTAACGCATGATCTCCTGCTCGGAAATCTCGTCTCCTTCGAGCACGCCGACGATACGCCCTTCGCGCATCACCGCCACTCTCGTGCAGAGGCCGATGACCTCCGGCATCTCCGAGGACACGACGATGATCGACCGGCCGTCCCGGGCGAGCGCCGAGATGAAATGATAGATCTGCTGTTTGGTGCCGACATCGATGCCGCGCGTCGGCTCGTCGATGATGATGATCTGAGGCTCGGTCTCCATGACCTTGGCCAGCAGCAGCTTCTGCTGGTTCCCCCCCGACATCCGGCCGGCGACGATATTACCGTCGCGAACCCTGATATCGAAGCGGCGCTTGGCCTTTGCCATCGCGGCCGCTTCGCTGCCCGGGCTCAGATAGCCGTGACGAGCGTGCCTTCCGAGCGATTGCAGTGTCAGATTGGTCACCATGCCGGAGCGCAGCAGCAGGCCTTTCGACTTGCGGTCCTTGGTCATGTAGGCGAGCCCGCAGCGATTGGCGGCATGCACGTCGCCGGAGGGAACAGTTTCCCCCTTGATGACCACCTCGCCCTCGAGACGGGTCCGCAATCCGGCGATCGCTTCCATCAGCTCGGTGCGGCCCGAGCCGATCATGCCGGAAAAACCGATGATCTCGCCCTTGCGCACCTCGAAGCTCGCATCCTTTACATAGCCCGTCGACACCGAGGCGACGCTGAGGACAATCTCCTCGTCGACATCAGGCTCGACCTTGGCGGGATAGAGGCTGGAGAGTTCGCGGCCAACCATAAGCTGTGCGATCGATTCCCCGTCCAGAATGGACGTCGCCGAAGTCTTGATCCACTGGCCGTCGCGCAGCACCGTGACGCGGTCGGTCAATTCCATCACCTCGTCGAGCTTGTGGGACACGAAGACGAAGCTGGTACCCTGGTCGCGAAGCTTGCGAACCTGCTTGAACAGCATATTGGTCTCTTCCCGCGACAGCACCGCGGTCGGCTCGTCCATGAACACCACCCGCGCATCGCGGCTGATCGCCTTGGCGATTTCGACCATTTGCTTGTCGGCGATGGAAAGCGTGCTGATCAGTGCATTCTCATCGACATGCGAACCGAGCACGTCGAGAACCTTGCGTGTCTCCGACCGCATATATTTGCGGTCGAGCATGCCGAAACGCGTGACTTCGCGCCCGAGAAAGAGGCTTTCCGTCACGGTCAGATGTTCGGCAAGGTTGAATTCCTGGTGAATGATGACGATGCCCAGCGCCTCGGCGGCGCCATTGGGCGGCAGGACGACGGGCTTGCCGTCGAGCAGGATTTCGCCGGAACTCGGCTGTTCGAAACCGGACAAAACCTTGACAAGCGTGGATTTGCCGGCGCCATTTTCACCCATGAGCGCATGGATTTCGCCGGCGCGGAGATCGAAGTTCACGCTGAAGAGGACCTGCACTCCACTGAAGGATTTGCATATGCGCCTGGCGGACAGCACCACGGGTGCGGTGTCGGCGATCTCCACGGTCATCTGATCCTCCCCAAAGCGGCTCCCCGTCCGCTCTGAAGCCTTATGTAAACCTTTACATACATCGTGTAAAGGTTTACATCGTTGATTTACACAGATCAGTTGAAGCCTGCCTTTGACCTCTCGACAAGTCTGTGTAGTGTCGCGGCGAAGACAGCCCAAGGCAGAGCTCAGTGTCGAATTCCACGCCCGCAACCATCGAAGACGTCGCCCGGATCGCCGAGGTCTCTATCGCGACGGTTTCCCGGGCAATCCACATGCCGGAGAAGGTCGCCAACTCCACGCGCCTCAAGGTCAACCAGGCGATCGCCATCACCGGCTATACCACCAATGCCATGGCGCGCAGCCTGAGGCTCGGCCGCTCCAACATGATCCTTGTCGTGGCGCCCGATATCGGCGATCCCAATTTCTCCAACATTCTCGTCGGGCTGGAGAACGAAGCCCGCGCGCACGGCTACGGCATCCTGATCGGCCACACGCAGAACGATGCCCAGCGCGGTCTGGAATATCTGAAATTCTTCAATTCCAACCAGGCGGCCGGATTGATCCTCTTCACCGGTATCCTGCCGTTCGGGCATCAGACGATGACCGCACGGCTGCCGCCGAGCGTCGGTGTTTTCGAGCCCGTCTTCAACGGCGGCATTCCCTATGTGGGCGTCGACGATACCGAGGGCGCTCGGAAAGCGGTGGACCTGCTGTTGGCCGAAGGGCATCGCAAGATCGCCTTCATCGGCGATTCGCGCACCCGGCTTGCCTATACCAGGCGCCGGATGGGTTACGATGCCGGTCTCGACGCCGCCGGCATCCCGCCCGACACCAGGATCGTGCTCGAAGGTGACGGCACGATCGAAAGCGGGCGGCATGCGGTTGAACAGCTTTTCATGCGCGACACGCTTCCGACGGCCTTCATGTGCGTCAACGACCAGACGGCGATCGGCGTCATGATCGGGCTCGGCGCGCGAGGCTACGATATTCCGCGGGATTTCTCGGTGACCGGTTTCGACGACGTGCCGCAGGCGGTCTTCATATCGCCGCCGCTGACCACGATCCGCCAGCCGAGAACGGCAATCGGCAAGCAGGCGATGGCGCTGCTGCTCGAACTCCTGTCCGATGGCCGGCCGACCGAAACGGAAATCCTGCTGCGCCCGGATCTGGTGGTTCGAAACTCCGTCTCAGCCCCATCGCGCAACTGGTCGAAACGGTAAACCGATAGAGGCTGAAGGCTTTGCGCCCTCGCCCGGCCGAAGAGGCTTGCGCCGGCGGTCGATGACCGCCGGCGCGCTTCATCAAACGTAACGGTTGACGACGTTCTCCAGCAGCTCCTGCTTGCCGGATCTCGGCTGCGGGTTCACGTCGTGGCTCTCGACATAGTGGGTGATCTCATCCAGCGAATACTCGCCGCGGAAGAGCTTCTGCGCCTCGGCGGATTCCCAGCCGGCATAACGATCGGCGAGCGGCTGCGACAGAGCCTTGTCCTCGATCATCTTGGCGGCGGCCTTCAGGCCGCGGGCGCAGCAATCCATGCCGCCGATATGGCCGATCAGCAGATCCGCCGGGTCGAGAGACTGACGGCGAAGCTTCGAGTCGAAGTTGGTGCCGCCGGTCTTGAATCCGCCACCTGCCAGAACATGGTAATAGGCGAGCGCCATTTCCGGAACATTGTTCGGGAACTGGTCGGTATCCCAGCCGGACTGGTAGTCGTTGCGGTTCATGTCGATCGAGCCGAAGATACCGAGTGCATTGGCAAGCGCCAGCTCGTGCTCGAAGGAGTGGCCGGCAAGGATCGCGTGGCCCTGCTCGATATTGAGCTTCACCTCGTTTTCAAGGCCGTGCTTCTTGAGGAAGCCATAGACGGTCGCGACGTCGTAATCATACTGGTGCTTGGTCGGCTCCTGCGGCTTCGGCTCGATCAGGATCGTGCCCTTGTAGCCGATCTTGTGCTTGTATTCGACCACGAGGTGGAGGAAGCGGCCGAGCTGGTCGAGCTCGCGGCCGATATCGGTGTTGAGCAGCGTCTCGTAACCTTCGCGACCACCCCAGAGCACGTAGTTTTCGCCGCCGAGCTTCTGCGTGGCATCGATGCAGGTCTTTACCGTCGCAGCTGCGAAAGCAAAGACGTCAGGATCCGGATTGGTCGCAGCGCCCGACATATAGCGGCGGTGGGAGAAGAGGTTCGCCGTGCCCCAGAGCAGCTTGGTGCCGGTTGCGGCCTGCTTCTCGGCGAAATAATCGACGATCTCGTTGAGGTTCTTGGTGTTTTCGGCGAAGTTCTTGCCCTCAGGACGCACGTCGGCGTCATGGAAGCAGTAATAGGGCGAGCCGAGCAGCGAGAAGAATTCGAAGGCGACGTCGGCCTTGAGCTTGGCGGCCTTCATCGTGTCCTCGAACCACGGACGCAGGAAGGTCTGACCACCGAACGGGTCGCCGCCCGGCCAGGTGAAGGTGTGCCAATAGGCCACCGCAAAGCGCAGATGGTCTTCCATGCGCTTGCCCATGACGATCTCGTCCGGCTGGTAGTAGCGGAAGGCCAGCGGATTGGTGCTGTCCGGGCCCTCGTATTTTACTTTCTGGATATCGCCGAAAAATCCGGTGCTCATGTTGGTTCTCCTTGGGTTCACTCTTGTCTGTTGTTCCGTGGGGCCCCTCACCCTACCCTCTCCCCGCTGGCGAGAGGGAAAGAGGCGCCGCTGCTGGTCTCTCCTCCCCTTGGGGAGAGGGTGCAGGCAGGCGGATCGGCGGCTGCCCAAATATCAATGCGCCAGCGACTTGATCGCCGGGTAGAGCGCGCGGTAGCGCTTGTAAGCATCCTCATAAGCGCCGCTCAGTGCCGACACCGGCTCGATCGTTCCGGCTGTTACCGGCGGCGTGCAGACGGCAATGGGATCTGCCCCCGTTGCTGCGATCAGGCCGAGGCGGGCTGCGCCAAAGGCCGCGCCGAAATCGCCGTCGGCCGGCAGGTCGACCGGAACGCCGAGCGCGGTCGCGATCGACGCCAGCCAGTAACGCGAGCGCGAACCGCCGCCGATTGCCGTGACCCGGGATATGCCGGTGCCGGCCGAGCGCAGCGCTTCGAGATTGTCGCGAATGGCGAAGGCGACACCTTCGAGCACTGCCTGGGTCAGAACGATACGGCTGCTTTCGTGTTCGAGGCCGATGAAGGCGCCGCGGATGACGGCATCATTGTGCGGTGTGCGCTCGCCGGAGAGATAAGGCAGGAAGGTGACACCGGTGGGCGCCTTCAGCGTGTCGCCGACCTCGCCGGTAAGATCGGCGGCCGATCTGCCGGTCACACCGGAATGCCAGTTCAGTGCATCGGTCGCCGACAGGATGACGCCCATCTGGTGCCAGGTGTTCGGCAGCGCGTGGCAGAAGGCATGCACGGCGCTTTCCGGCTTCGGCAGATACGAGCCGTTCGCGGCAAAAAGTACGCCTGATGTGCCGAGCGAGACAAAGGCGGCGCCATCGCTGACCGTGCCCATGCCGCAGGCCGAAGCCGCATTGTCGCCGGCACCACCGGCGACGACGACATCACCTGATATACCCCATTGCGCCGCCAGTTCGGACCGCAGCTTGCCGGCCTGCTCGGTGCCTTCAACAAGCGCCGGCATCTGCTCCTCGGAAAGCTTGGTGGCGGCGAGCAGTTCGGAGGACCAGGCGCGTTTGCCGGTGTCGAGCCRGGAAGTGCCGGCAGAATCCGACATTTCCGAGATATATTCGCCAGTCAGCCAAAGACGCAGGTAGTCCTTCGGCAAGAGCACCTTGGCGATCTTGCCGAAGACATCGGGCTCATGTTTTGCGACCCAGGCGAGCTTCGGCGCCGTGAAGCCGGGGAAAACGATGTTGCCGGTGAGCGCGCGAAAGCGCGGATCGGCATCGAGTGCCGCGGCCTCGACATAGCTGCGGGTGTCGTTCCAGAGGATGCAGGGGCGCAGGACCTTGTCGGAGGCATCGATGAGCGTTGCGCCGTGCATCTGGCCGGAAAGGCCGATGCCCTTGACCGCAGCTAACTCCTTCGGATGTTTTGCCTTGAGGCCGGCGACAGCCTCCTCCGTGGCGCGCACCCAGTGGGCCGGCTCTTGCTCCGACCAGCCGGAATGCGGACGCGAGACGTCGAGCGAACCATTGGCCGAGCCGACGATCTTCTGATCACCGTCGATCAGCATCGCCTTGACGCCGGAGGTTCCGAGATCGAGACCCAGATACATGTGGTATTTCTCCCTTTGCCGTTACGGCAGATTGTCTTTCAGGAATATGTCGAGGCGGATGCGCTCCTGCGCTTCGATGACGGCAAGCCCGTCCGCCTTGGCTTTCAGCACGCGGATTGCGCTGCGCACCTCATGGCCGGCATCCTGGTTGAGGATCGCGTCGATCGTGTTGTCGATGAGTGCTGCACGGGTATGGGCGGTCAGCTCGTGGGCAATCACGGTCAGTATGCGGTCGACGGCCTTCTCCTTCAGCGCCCGGATCAGGCCGCGATTGCCGGCGCCGAGGCTGTAGACGCCGATGATTCCGGCATTCCTCGAAAGCGCGTCAGCGACGAGCATGTGGGCGACCTCGGGATCGTCGCGGCCTTCGAGAACCGGCAGGATCGCCAGATCAGGAAATTCCTCGGCCATGATTGCGCTAAAGCCCTCCAGCCGCTCGCGATGATCGCGCACCAGCATGGAGCCGGCGAGCACAGCGATCTCGCCCTTTCGCCGCCCAAGAAATCGACCGAGCAGTCGGGCGGCTGTACGGCCGGCCGCGATATTGTCGACGCCGGCATAGTGATGGCGCAGCGAGCCCGTGAGATCGGAAACCAGGGTAACGATGGGAAAGCGCTCGCGCACCAGCCGGTCGACGGCGGCGCGCACCTCAGGCGCATCGGTCGCGACCAGTGCGATGCCACAAGGTTTTTCCTGGGAAAGCCCTTCGAGCACGGAGACGAGGGCGGCCGGATCGAAGGCCGGCACCTCGATGGTGCGGATATCGGTACGCTCGGCCGGCGAGCGGAGAGCGGCCTGCCGGATTTCGGCATTGAGCCCGTACATGAAGGAATTGTCGCTGGCCGGAAGGATGAAGACCAGCGGATAGGTGCGCCCCTTGGCAAGATTGGCGGCGGCGACGTCTCTGACATAACCAAGCTCGCGGATCGCGGTCTCGACCTTTTCCCGCGTGACGTGGCGCACACCGGGGCGCTGATTGAGAACCCGGTCGACAGTCGCGAGACTGACACCGGCGGCAGCGGCGATATCGTGAACTGTTGGCCTCATCATTCCTCCTGACGAGACCATTAGCGCCAATTTTGATGTACGTAAATCAAAAAATCGAATAGGCCAATTTCCGCATTGTTTTCCGGTGCGGTCCGCTTCGCACCGATCCGGCCAGCGCTTATCTGCCTGATGGCACGGAGGCCAAAAAACAGCAAACAAAAAGGCCCTCCGAAGAGGGCCTTTTCAAGGGGCGGCAGGCCGGAGGTCAGTGGCCGCCCCCGCCTCCCCCGCCTTGCGGCGCGGGTTTCTTGATCATCGCGACACCGAGGATCATGGCAAGGAAGAGTGCGGTCAGGATCAGGAACACGTCGCTGAAGGAGAGGATGATCGCCTGCTTGGTGGCAAGACCGACCATCTGCTTGATCGCGACCGAGGCGCCATCCATGCCATAGGTATTGAAATTGGCGGCCATGTTGTTCATCTGGTCGATCGCCGCCGGATTGCCCCAATCCATATTCTCCCGCAGCCGCTCGTAATGCACGTCCTGCCGATTGGTGAGCACGGTGTTGATGACGGCAAGGCCGACGGCGCCGCCGAGGTTTCTGGTCAGATTGAACAGGCCGGACGCGCCGCGCATGCGCGAGGGCGGCATCGTGCCGAGCGCGATGTTGTTGATCGGCACCATGCACATCATCAGCCCGAAGCCACGCAGGATCTGCGGGATGAACAGTTCGTAGAAATCCCAATCCGCCGTCAGATGCATCATGATGAAAGTGCCGGCAGCGAAACTGACGAAGCCGATCACCATCATCAGGCGCAGGTCCATCTTGGTCGACAGCCGGCCGGCGATCGGCGCGGTGAAGAACATCGCAAGCCCGGAGACGAACATCGTCTCGCCGATCATCAATGAGTCATAACCACGGATGCGCCCGAGATAGACCGGGTAGATATAGGTGAGGCCATAGAGGCCGATGCCCATGACGAAAGAAAACACCGAGCCGAAGGAAAAATTCCGGTTCGCGAAAGCCTTCAGGTCGACGACGGGGAAATCCACCGTGAAGGCGCGATAGAAGAAGACGATGGCTGCAACGCCGGAGGCAACCGCTGCGATGGTGATGGAACTGTCGTTGAACCAATCGTTCGAATTGCCCTCTTCGAGCACATATTCCAGCGCGCCGAGGAACACGCCCATCGAGATCAGCCCCCACCAGTCGAACTTCTTGAAGAGCGACAGTTCCGGCTTGTCGAAATCGATGAAGTTCCAGGTGACGATCGTGACGATGATGCCGGGAACGATATTGACGAGGAACAGCCAATGCCAGGAGAAGGCGTGGCTGAGATAACCGCCGACCGTTGGGCCGATAGTCGGCGCCAGCGTCGCGATCAGGCCGATGATCGGCGAGACGATGCTACGCTTCGACGGCGGGAAGATGGTGAAGGCGGCCGCGAAGACCGACGGGATCATGCCGCCGCCGATGAAGCCCTGGATGACGCGATAGACGATCATCTGGTCGATATTCGTCGCCGTCGCCGCCAGCGCGCTCGCCATGGTGAAGCCGGCGGCCGAGATCGCGAAGAGATAACGCGTCGAGATGATGCGCRCCAACGTGCCAGACAACGGGATCATGATCACTTCCGCGATCAGATAGGACGTCTGCACCCAGCCTATCTCGTCGCTGCCGGCCGAAAGGCCGGCCTGGATCTCCGCAAGCGAGGCCGAAACGATCTGGATGTCGAGGATCGACATGAACATGCCGAGCACCATCGCGAAGAAGGCGATGAGCTTCTTCGGATCCATGCGCTCGTCGGCATGGGCAGGCGCTGCCGGAATCGTCCCCGCTGTTGCTGTCGCGCTCCCGGCCATCAGACCACCTCCGCCTTTCCAGAGCAATTCCGTTTTTCTTCGAATTACGGAATTGCTCTATCTCTTTGTTTTCACGCAATTCCGGGTGCAAAACCGCTGCACACTTTTGCTGGACTTGCTCTAAAGGCTTACTTGCTCGGCGCCGTACGGGTGTCGACGTCGACGACGACGCTCAGGCCCGCGCGCAGACGCCCGCTGTCGAGCGCATCCTGCGGCAGCGCGATGCGCACTGGCACCCGCTGAATCACCTTGGTGAAATTGCCCGTGGCGTTTTCGGGCGGCAGCATCGAAAACACCGAGCCGGAGGCCGGTGAGATCGATTCGACGGTGCCGACAACCGGATGATCGCTATAGGCATCGACCTGGACGTTGACCTTCGAGCCCGGCACCAGATGCTGGATCTGCGTTTCCTTGAAATTGGCGTCGATGTAGAGCTGGCGCACTGGAACGAGTGCCATCAGGCGTTGGCCGGGAGAGACCAGGTCGCCTTCCTGGACGGAGCGGTTGCCGACAATGCCGTCATAAGGCGCCTTGAGCACGGTGAAAGAAAGGTCACGGATGGCCTTGTCGCGCGAGATTTCCAGCGAACGGACCGAGCCTTCCGCTTCCTTGCGCTGGGCCTGGAGGATGGTGATGTTGGCCTGTGCAGCGGTGATGTTGGCGTCGCCGCCGGCAAGATTGGCCTTGGCCTGGTCGAGGGCGATATTGGCGTTGTCGAGATCGGCGGCGGTGCCGACCGACTTCGCCTGAAGGTCGCTCTGGCGCTTCTGCGTGATCTCGGCACCACGAACGGCCGCTTCGAGTGCCACCTTCTGCGCCTGCGCCTGCACGAGGCTCGCATTCGCGCCTTCGATCTGCGCGTCGATACGCTGCAGCGAAAGCTGTTCGGTGACGATCTGGGCCTGGGCCAAGTCGAGGGCGTTCTGATAGTCGCCGTTATCAAGCGTGGCAAGCACGTCGCCCGCTTTGACTTCCTGGTTGGCGACAACGTTCACCTTCGCGACGTAGCCCGTGACCTTCGGCGAAATCGTTGCGATATCGCCTTCGATATAGGCGTCGTCGGTCGACACCATGAAGCGGCCGTTCGTCCACCATTCGTAACCATACCAGCCGCCGCCTGCGAGAAGGGCGAGCACGACGATCGGCAGCACCGGGCTGCGGCGCTTCTTTGCTGCCGCAGGTGCGGCGGCGACCGAAGCCGGCGCCGACTGCGCGGGAGCGGAAGGTACTTCGCGGGCTTCCGCCGTCGGAGCTTCTGCAACGGCCGCAACCTCGGCCTTTACCTCTTCAGTCCCGGCGTCTTCGCTGACGATACGCGCGACGTTGCTCTTCTGGTTGCTCGACATAACCACTTTACCGATCTTGGAGTAGATAATCGAACTGAACGGTTCGGTTCAGTTGACTTAAACCTGTTTTATCGTCATATCAAGATGTATAGAACCAATCGGTTCGATTTCTTTAAAGAAAATGCGAAACCGTAAACACGGTTAAGAGGACATGACGCTGAAACTCGACCACGCCGCTGTATTCAGMCCTCCCGCTGCCGGAGGCCGATTTGCCGCAGGCGAAGATCCGGCCAAGCGCCAGCAGATTCTCGCCGGCGCCAAGCGCGTCTTCATGAAGATGGGTTTCGACGCCGCCAGCATGAATGACGTGACGCGCGAGGCCGGAGTCTCCAAGGGAACGCTCTACGTTTATTTCACCAACAAGGAAGAGCTGTTTTCGGCGATGATCGAGACCGAGCGCGCCGCCTTCGTGGCGGCCGTGCGCACGGCGCTTGCCGAACATGACGATCCCGAAGCCGGCCTGTACGAATTCGGGATAAGCTTCGTCACCCACATGACCGATGAGAAGGTCATCAACGCGATGCGCACCGTTCTCGGCGTTCGCGACCGCATGCCGGTGCTCTGTCAACGCTTCTTCAAGGGCCCGGTAAACCTGCGCACCATCATGCGCGACTTCCTGGAACGGCACATCGCCGAAGGCAGGCTGGAGATCGACGACATCGATCTCGCCGCCGGCCAGTTTCTCGATCTCGCCAGCGGTAGTTTCTTCAAACTCCGCCTGTTTGGAAGCATGGAAGAGCCGCCGCCGCGTGACGAAATCGAGCGCGTCATCCGCGGCGCCATCCGGGTCTTCATGGCCGCCTATGGCGTGCGCCGGCACGAGACCGCCTGACCACACCCTAGACCGCCGCACTCCATCGGCCAAAATCCCGCAATAGCGATCAAATCCGGCTGTCGGCATTTCTTTAAGGAAGAAGCTGCAACACTGCATAATTCCTTAAATCGGAATCGATTTAAGGATAAAATTATGCAGCACTTCAAAGTGTTACAGCGTCCTTTGCGCCTCTCAAAAAGACGCGCGGCGCTGTAGGAGAGTGAGGATGAGCGCCGTCGGACGGGCGATCTGGTTCATCGAGAGCCATTTCGAAAGCGATATATCGCTGGAAGAGATATCGGAAGCAGCCGGATTGTCGCGCTACCATCTGTCGCGCGTCTTCGGGCTCGTCACCGGTCACTCGATCAGCGGCTATATAAGAGGGCGGCGCCTCAGCCGCGCCGTGCCCACACTGGTCGGCGGTTCATCCACCATTCTCGAGGTTGCGCTTTGCGCGGGCTACGGCTCGCACGAGGCCTTCACCCGTGCCTTCCGCGACCAGTTCGGCATGACGCCGGATGCGGTGCGCAGACAGGGGCACGCCCGTAACCTTGTCTTGCTGGAGCCGATCAGAATGGACCCTGCCCACCTCAACGACCTCGAACCGCCCCGCTTCGAAACCCTCCAACCGATGCTGTTTGCCGGCTTGCAGGAGATTTACCCCTATGGCGGCAACGCCGCCATTCCCTCTCTCTGGCAGAAGTTCAATGCCCATTTCGGTCATATCTCCGGTCAGAAAGGCAATGTCGCCTACGGCATCTGCACGCATATCGACGGCGAAGCGGAGAAATTCCGCTATATGGCCGCGGTCGAAATCTCCGATGCCGACGATCTGCCGGGAGATTTTGCAACGCTCAAACTTCCAGGCCAGCGCTACGTCGTCTTTGCCCATCGCGGCCACGTCTCCGGCATTCCGGCGACGATGAACCGGATTTTTGGCGCATGGTGGCCGACCTCGGGCCTGGAGCACGGCGAGACACCCGACATGTTCGAACGCTATGACGAGCGCTTCGACCCCTATACGGGCATGGGCGTCACCGAAATCTGGTTGCCGATCAGAGCATGATGCCGAAAAGTGCGAGCGGTTTTCGGACGACGTCATGCTCCAACTCTTTAATTTAGAACAGGATTCAAATTTAAGGCCGACCCGGCCTTAAATCCTGTTCTAGGGAATAAAAGTCACATCGGTTTCGTATACCCCTTGCTGCGCTTGCTTGGCAGGCCGGCAACATTACATTGCGAGCGTCATTCACGCATGTGACGCGAAAGGGATATACGCTGATGCAGGAAATCATGACGCTCATTCAGGATCCGGCCGCCTGGGTGGCGCTCATCACGCTGGTGGTGATGGAAGTCGTTCTCGGGATCGACAACCTGATCTTCATTTCCATTCTCACCAACAAACTGCCGCCCGAACACCGCGAGAAGGCCCGCAAGATCGGCATCGGTCTTGCGCTCGTCATGCGTCTCGTCCTGCTCGGCACCATCGCCTGGATCGTGCAGCTGACCGAACCGCTGTTTGAAGCCTTCGGCCACGGCTTCTCCTGGAAGGATCTGATCCTGATTGCCGGCGGTCTGTTCCTCGTCTGGAAGGCCACCAAGGAAATTCACCACAGCGTCGACCCCGTGGACCATGAAGAGGATTTCATCGCCAAGTCGGCCACGACAGGCTTTGCATCGGCCATCGGCCAGATTCTGTTGCTCGACCTCGTCTTCTCCGTCGACAGCATCATCACCGCCGTCGGCATGACGCCTCATCTGCCGATCATGGTGGTCGCCGTCGTCGCCGCCGTCACAGTCATGCTTGTTGCCGCGACCCCGCTTGCCAACTTCATCGAGAGGAACCCGACGATCGTCATGCTGGCGCTCGCCTTCCTGCTGATGATCGGCACGACGCTGATCGCCGAAGGCATGGGCTTCCATGTGCCGAAGGGCTACGTCTATGCCGCCATGGCCTTCTCGGCGCTGGTCGAGGTGCTGAACATGATCGCACGCAACGCCCGCAAGCGAAAACGCGACGCCGCGCATTGAGGCTTGGGCACGAGGGCGCGGCGGAACCGACGCGCCCTCACGCACCACCATCAGGCCTTTGCAGGCGTGGTTTTTCTTGACGCGCCCGGTTGAATATGGCCTAAGGCCAGCCGAACGGACGATCGGCGGATAGTGCGGGCGCATGCCCTTTTCCGGCCGGTTTGCCGATGAAGATATCTGCATCCTTCCGGCCGAACGTCGCTTTCCCCATGAAAGCCGTCCGGCATCATTGACGGGCACACACAATGACAGTTTCCGGGACAGCTACCGGCGTCCGCGTTCGCATCGCTCCCTCGCCGACCGGCGAGCCGCATGTCGGCACCGCTTACATCGCTCTCTTCAACTACCTTTTCGCCAAGAAGCACGGCGGCGAGTTCATCCTGCGTATCGAGGATACCGATGCGACGCGCTCGACCCCGGAATTCGAAACGAAGGTGTTGGACGCACTGAAATGGTGCGGGCTGGAATGGAAGGAAGGCCCTGATATCGGCGGTCCCTACGGCCCCTATCGCCAGTCCGACCGCAAGGAAATGTACCAGCCTTACGGGCAGGAATTGCTGGACAAGGGCCATGCCTTCCGCTGCTTCTGCACACCCGCGCGGCTGGAGCAGATGCGCGAAACCCAGCGGGCCGCCGGCAAGCCGCCGAAGTACGATGGTCTCTGCCTCAACCTCACGGCCGAGGAAGTCACCTCGCGCATGGCCGCCGGCGAGACGACCGTCATCCGCATGAAGATTCCGGCCGAAGGCTCCTGCGACTTCACGGACGGCGTCTACGGCGATGTCTCCATTCCGTGGGATTCGGTCGACATGCAGGTCCTCATCAAGGCCGACGGCATGCCGACCTATCATATGGCCAACGTCATCGACGACCATCTGATGAAGATCACTCACGTCGCACGCGGCGAAGAATGGCTGGCCTCCGTGCCGAAGCACATCCTTCTCTATCGCTATTTCGACTGGGACCAGCCGGTCTTCATGCACTTGTCGCTGATGCGCAATGCCGACAAGTCGAAGCTGTCGAAGCGCAAGAACCCGACCTCGATCTCCTATTATTCCGCGCTTGGCTACATTCCGGAAGCGTTGATGAACTTCCTCGGTCTGTTCTTCGTCCAGATCGCCGAGGGCGAAGAGCTCCTGACGATGGACGAGCTCTCCGAGAAGTTTGACCCGGAAAACCTCTCCAAGGCCGGTGCGATCTTTGACATTCAAAAGCTCGATTGGCTCAACGGCCGCTGGATCCGCGAGAAGCTGTCCGAAGAGGAGTTCCAGGCGCGTGTGCTGACCTGGGCGATGGAAAACGACCGTCTGAAGGAAGGTCTGCGCCTGTCGCAGACGCGCATTTCCAAGCTCGGCGAACTGCCCGATCTCGCCGGCTTCCTGCTGAAGTCCGATCTCGGTCTGCAGCCTTCCGACTTCGCCAAGATCAAGTCACCGCCGGAGGAGATCCTCGAGATCCTCAACACCGTTCAGCCGGATCTCGAAAAGATCCTGGAATGGAACGTCGAGACGATCGAGGCGGAGCTGCGCGCGATCGCCGACCGCATGGGCAAGAAGCTGAAGGTCGTGGTCTCGCCGCTCTTCGTCGCCGTATCCGGCTCATCGCGTTCCCTGCCGCTTTTCGATTCCATGGCGATCCTCGGCCGGTCCGTCGTGCGTCAGCGTCTGAAGCTCGCCTCGCAGGCGGTCGCCGCCCTCGTCGGCTCGAAATAAGAACAGTCAGAGGATTTCGACAATGGCTGACAACAAGACCGAAAACACCCTTTCCTCCGACGCGACGGAAGTGCGCGCCCAGAAGCTGAAGCTGCTGCGCGAGCAGGTCGGCGAGGTCTATCCGGCGCATTTTCACCGCACGATGGGCAATGCCGAGCTTACCGCGAAATACGAGAGCCTGGAGCCGGACACCGAGACGCAGGATATCGTCACCGTCGCCGGCCGCGTCTATTCCTCGCGCAACTCCGGCATGTTCATGGATCTCCATGACGCCTCCGGCAAGATCCAGATCTTCTCGCACAAGGATGTCACCGGCGAGGAAGCCCGCGCCCTGCTGCCGATGATCGACATCGGCGACATCATCGGCGTCACCGGCATCGTGCGCCGCACCAAGCGTGGCGAGCTGACGATCAACGCGCAGACGATCACCATGCTGACGAAGTCGCTGCTGCCGATGCCCGAGAAGTGGCACGGTCTCTCTGACATCGAGCTGCGTTATCGCAAGCGCCATCTCGACATCATGACCAACGAGGATTCGAAGCTCCGCTTCCAGCAGCGCTCGAAGATCCTCTCTGGCATCCGCCGCTTCATGGAAAATGACGGCTTCATGGAAGTCGAGACGCCGATGCTGCATTCGGTCTATGGCGGCGCCACCGCCGAGCCGTTCAAGACCCATCACAACACGCTGAAACTCGACATGTACCTGCGCATCGCGCCGGAACTCTTCCTCAAGCGCACGCTGGTGTCGGGGCTGACAGACAAGGTCTTCGAGATCAACCGGAACTTCCGCAACGAAGGCGTCTCCACCCGGCACAATCCCGAATTCACCATGATGGAGTGTTACTGGGCCTATGCCGATTACGAGGACATCATGGACCTCGTCGAGCGGTTGTTCGAAAACCTGGCGCTCTCCATCCACGGCGCGACGGAATTCCCCTTCGGCGACAAGACCATGTCCTTCAAGGGTCCGTTCAAGCGCGTGCCGATGCCCGATGCCGTCAAGGAAGCGACCGGCATCGACTTCCTCGCCATCAAGACCGATGAAGAGGCGCGCGCTGCCGCCAAGGCTGCCGGTTTTGCGGTCGAGAAAGATTGGACCTGGGGCGAATGCCTCGCCTTCATCTTCGAGGAAAAGGTCGAATCCACACTGATCCAGCCGTCGCATGTCACGCATTTCCCGAAGGACATTTCGCCCTTCGCCAAGGAGGTGCCGGGCGAGCCGCGCCTGGTCGAGCGCTTCGAGACCTATTGCAACGCCTGGGAACTGGGCAACGCCTTCTCGGAGCTCAACGATCCCGAAGAGCAGCGCCGCCGCATGGTCGAGCAGCTCGAACAGGCGCATGCCCGCGGCGAAAAGGAAAAGCAGCTGGACGAGGAGTTCCTCGACGCCATCGACCAGGGCATGCCACCGGCCGGTGGCCTCGGCATCGGCGTCGACCGTCTCATCATGCTTCTGACCAATGCGCCGTCGATCCGCGACGTCATCCTCTTCCCGGCCCGCCGCAGCAAAGCCGACTGACCGGAAGAAAAGCAAAAAATCGAAGCGGGGTGCAACTGCATAATTCCTTAAATCGGGATCGATTTAAGGATAAATTATGCAGCAACTCAAAGTGCTACAGCGTCCTTTGCGCGTCCGAAAAGACGCGCGGCGCTGTAGCCGGCACTCCGCTTTTTTCATGCTGTTCGTTCAATGGGCCTCAGATGGTGCAGTTTCCGCCGGCGGCTCTTCGGCCGGCGCCTCCGCCACCACATCGGCACCCGCGTTCTCGGCAGGCGCCGCTTCGCTTTCGGCTGCCGGTGCTGCGCCATGTGTGCCGCCTGCGGGCTTCTTTTCCTTGCCCTTTTCCCCGTTCTTCGTCGATCCAACCGCGACCGGGTCGACGCAATCCTCGGGGTCCTTGAAACCAGCGCTGATCATGGCGATCTCGTCGAGTGGCATCTCAATCCGCTCGCCGAAGAACAGCCCGTTTTCACTGGCCTTGCCGTCGTAGTAGCGCGCCGTATAGGACTTGTCGTCGAGGCCGGGAACGGTCTTGTCGGGATGCGGGATATAGACGACATCGGCGCCGATCGCCCGGCCGCGAATATCCGCACGCAAGGTCGGGCCGTTCTCGTCGAGCACCACCACCTGGACCAGATCCGGCTTCTGCGCGGCATAAACGGCTTGGGCGACACGAAGCGCGGTCTTGACGCGCGTCATCCCGTCGGTCGGTTCGGTTTTGATGTATTTGCGCACCCAGACGTGGTCCTGCTTCCGGATCGTCACCAGGTTGACGTCGCTGCATTCGAGCCCGTAGCCACCACCAGTTGCACCGATCAGCCTGTCCTTGCCGACATAGACCGCCGCGCCGCCGGAAACGCCCGCCAGAAGAGCGACTCCACCGATGATGATTGCCAATTTCCGGGAAGGCCGGAAGATGCGCAGTAAGGCCTTCACGCCAACTGCTCCGCCATCTGAAACTCCAACGCAGGACAAGTGTTGAGAACGCTAAAGAAATGACGTTTCCGAAAGTTTAAGTGGGCGTGTGAAGCCTGCGCCATTTTGAGAAAACACCAAAAAAGGTCCGCTTTTTTGGGCCGCTTGCCACGGCCTATTCCGCCATGCTCTAAACGCCCATGGCCTTCACGCTTCGCCAGGTTCAATATTTCGTCGCCGTCGCCGAACAGGGTTCGGTGACGCGAGCCGCACAGAACCTTTCGATCTCGCAATCCTCGGTGACGGAAGCACTAAAGGAGCTCGAAACCGACCTCGGCGTCGAACTCTTCGAGCGCCATCCGCGCGGCCTGACGATCACCCATAACGGCCACCAGTTCCTGCGTCATGCGACGAAGATCCTGGCCTCCGTCTCCGATGCACGGACCAGCTTTTCCGGCCAGCAAAGCGCCCTCTCCGGCACGCTGAACATCGGCGTCACCTCGCTTGTCGCCGGCTACGTCCTCTCCGACCTGCTGGCGCGATATCGGCGCGCCTGTCCGGGCATCGAGGTCAGCGCCATCGAGGACAATGGTGGTTACCTCGAACATCTCCTGGTCGGCGGCGAACTTGATGTCGCCGTCATGGTGATATCAAACCTGCGCGACCGCATGGCGCTGCAGGCGGAGATCCTGGAGACCTCGCCCTATCGACTATGGCTACCGATGGGCCATCCGCTGGTATCGGCCGACATCATCTCGGTCGCCGACATCGCCCGCGAACCGCTGATCATGCTGACGGTCGACGAAATCGAGGAGAATACCGGCAAGCTGCTCTCAGCACTCGGCGCTCGCCCGCATGTCGCCTTCCGCACCCGCTCGGTGGAGGCGGTGCGCAGCCTGGTTGCAACAGGCGCTGGCGTGGCCCTGCTTCCCGATCTCGTCTACCGTCCATGGTCGCTGGAAGGCGACCGCATCGAGAGCCGCGACGTCTCCGGTTCGCTGCCGGTCGTGCAGGTCGGCATGGTCTGGCGCAAGGGCTCCAGCCTGCCGCAGGCGGCGCGCGACTTCGTCGGTATCGCCGAAACCTTAAGATCCGGCCGCATCCGCTGATATCGGAATTTCCGATACCGTCTTTCTGATAAATGAATTTGCGAAAGCGGCTTTTTCGCGTCACCTTTTCATCCGGGAACAAACCGCCACAGAAAGTGGCAAACCGGGAGACGGATGATGACGAATCTGTTGAAATCCTGCACGGCGGCGCTCACCTGCCTGAGCTTCGCGACGCAGGTGATCGCCGCCGAACCGCTGAAGGCCTTGGGCAAGGGCGAAGGCGCGGTCAGCATTGTCGCCTGGGCCGGCTATATCGAACGCGGCGAAACCGACAAGAACTACGACTGGGTCACCGATTTCGAAAAGGAGACCGGCTGCAAGGTTTCCGTCAAGACCGCCGCCACTTCGGATGAAATGGTGTCGCTGATGAACGAAGGGGGCTTCGATCTTGTCACGGCATCGGGCGACGCCTCGCTCCGTCTCATCGCCGGCAAGCGTGTACAGCCGATCAACACCGATCTGATCCCGAGCTTCAAGACCGTCGACGAGCGCCTGCAGAACGGACCGTGGTATACGGTCGGTGGCGTGCATTACGGCGTGCCCTATCTCTGGGGACCGAATGTCCTGATGTACAATACCGATGCCTTCAAGGACAAGGCGCCGACCAGCTGGAACGTCGTCTTCGAGGAGCAGACACTGCCCGACGGCAAGTCCAACAAGGGCCGCGTCCAGGCCTATGACGGCGCGATCTACATCGCCGATGCCGCCATCTACCTGATGGCCCACAAGCCGGATCTCGGCATCAAGGACCCATACGAGCTGAACGAGGACCAGTACAAGGCCGCCCTCGACCTGTTGCGCGGCCAACGCAAGCTCGTCTCCCGCTACTGGCACGACGCGATGATCCAGATCGACGACTTCAAGAACGAAGGCGTCGTCGCCTCCGGCTCCTGGCCTTTCCAGGTGAACCTGCTGCAGGCCGACAAGCAGAAGATCGCCTCCGCTTTTCCGGATGAAGGCGTCACCGGCTGGGCCGACACCACCATGCTGCATGCCGACAGCGAACATCCAAACTGCGCCTATATGTGGATGGAACATTCGCTGAAGGCCAAGGTCCAGGGCGACGCCGCCGCCTGGTTCGGCGCCGTGCCCTCCGTTCCTGCGGCCTGCAAGGGCAATGAACTGATGGGTGATACCGGCTGCGCCACCAACGGCTTCGATCACTTCGACAAGATCAAGTTCTGGAAAACCCCTGTCGCCAAATGCACGACGCAGGGCGAATGCGTGCCCTATCATCGCTGGGTGTCGGATTATATCGGCGTGATCGGCGGACGGTGACTTGCGTTCTCACTGAGGGGACTGTTGTAGCGTAGGACCCCTTCCCAACCCCTCCCCACAAGGGGGAGGGGCTTCAGCGGCGCCGCCTCGTCCCTGCTGTATGCAGCAGTAAGGTTGTATCCGGAGGGTGCTGAAGGTTAAGTCCCTCCCCCTTCTGGGGAGGGGTTGGGGAGGAGTTTTTGCGTCTGCAAGAATCTCACCCGTTCAGTGCATCTCAAGACCCGGAGCCCTCATGACATCCGCCGTCCGTTTCCAACAGGTATCACGCCATTTCGGCCAGGTTCGCGCCGTCGACGGCGTCGATCTCGAGATCGCGCCGGGCGAATTCTTTGCCATGCTCGGGCCATCCGGCTCCGGCAAGACGACGTGCCTGAGATTGATCGCCGGCTTCGAGCAGCCGACCGCGGGCCATATCCAGATCTTCGGCGAAACGGCAGACGGCGTTCCGCCCTATCGCCGCAACGTCAACACCGTGTTCCAGGACTATGCGCTCTTTCCGCATCTCAACATCCTCGACAATGTTGCCTACGGGCTGATGGTCAAGGGCGTCGGCAAGGCGGAGCGGATGAAGGCGGCAGGCGATGCCCTCGAACTCGTCAAGCTGCCGGGCTACGGCGCCCGCCGCCCCGGTCAGTTGTCCGGCGGCCAGCGGCAGCGCGTGGCGCTCGCCCGCGCGCTCGTCAACAAGCCGAAGGTGCTGCTGCTCGACGAGCCGCTCGGCGCGCTCGACCTGAAGCTGCGCGAGCAGATGCAGGAAGAATTGAAGAGCCTCCAGCGCGCGCTCGGCATCACCTTCGTCTTCGTCACCCACGATCAGGGCGAGGCGCTGTCCATGGCCGACCGCGTCGCCGTCTTCAACGATGGCAACATCGTCCAGCAAGGCACCCCGCAGGATATCTACCGCTGCCCGAGGACCCGCTTCGTCGCCGATTTCGTCGGCTCGTCGAACGTCATCGCGCCTGATTTGATGGCCTTGCTTGGCGGCGAGAAACGCTGGGCGAGCCTCCGCCCCGAGGCGATCCGGCTGGCAAGCGATGGCGTCGAGGCGAAAGTTGAAAATGCAAGTTTCCTCGGCGCGGCCACGCGTCTCAGCGTCGACCTCAAGGGCAGCCGGCTGCATGTCATGCTGCCGGCCGGCGCGCCAGTGCCGGATCTCGGCGCCGGTATCCGCCTCGCCTGGCAACCGGCAGATATCCACTACATGGATGATGCGGCATGACGGCGCTCACCATCACAGGCGGCAAGACTTCGATCCTTCCGGGGCGTGGCGGTTTCTTCGGCCAACTGTCGGATGCCTTCTGGCGGCACCCGAAGCTCTTGCTCTTCCTGATGCTGACGCCGCCGCTGCTCTGGCTCGGCATCATCTATATCGGCTCATTGATCGCCCTGCTTCTGCAGAGCTTCTTCTCGATCGACGATTTCTCCGGGCTGGTGAATACCGAATTCACCCTCTCGACCTATGCGCAGCTGCTGAATCCGGCGAATTTCGACATCATCATCCGCACCCTGGTGATGTCGGCGCTGGTCACGATCGCTGCCGCCCTGATCGGCTTCCCGATCGCCTACTATGCGGCGCGTTATGCGCAAGGCAAATGGAAGGCGCTCTTCTATCTCGGCGTCATGCTGCCGCTCTGGTCGAGCTATCTCGTCAAGATCTACGCCTGGAAGCTGATCCTCGCCAAGGAGGGCATCCTCACCTGGATCTTCGAAAAGCTCCATCTCTCCTGGCTGCTCGATGCCATCCTGAACCTGCCCGTCATCGGCGGAAACTCACTGTCGGTCAGCTACCTCGGCACCTTCATCGTCTTCGTCTATATCTGGCTCCCCTATATGATCCTGCCGACGCAGGCGGCCCTCGAGCGGGTGCCCGGTAACCTGATCGAGGCCTCGGCGGATCTCGGCGCCACACCGCGCCAGACCTTCCGCACCGTGCTCCTGCCCTTAGCGCTCCCCGGCATTGTCGCCGGTTCGATCTTCACCTTCTCGCTGACATTGGGCGATTACATCATCCCGCAGATCATCGGCTCGTCCAGGCTCTTCATCGGCCAGGCGGTCTATGCCCAGCAGGGAACGGCCGGCAATGTGCCGCTCGCCGCCGCCTTCTCCGTCGTGCCGATCATCATCATGGCGCTTTATCTGTCGCTCGCCAGGAAAATGGGGGCTTTCGATGCGCTCTGACCACAGGACATCGCCACTGACCTTGAAGATCGCCGCAGCCGTCGGATTGCTCTTTCTGCACCTGCCGATCCTGCTGATCTTCGTCTATGCCTTCACGACCGAAGAGAAGAGCTATCAGTGGCCGCCGCCCGGGCTGACGCTGCAGTGGTTTGCCGTCGCCTGGAACCGGCCGGATGTCTGGTCGGCGCTCGGCCTTTCCGTACAGGTCGCCGTCATCGCCACGGCGATCGCGCTGGTCCTCGGCACGCTCTGTGCTGCGGCCGTCAGCCAGACGAAGTTCTTCGGACGCGAGGCGATCTCGCTGCTGGTCATCCTGCCGATCGCCCTTCCCGGCATCATCACCGGCATTGCCCTGCGCTCCGCCTTCAGCCTGTTCGACATTCCGTTTTCGGTCTGGACCATCGTGCTCGGCCACGCCACCTTCTGCGTGGTCGTCGTCTACAACAATGCGGTCGCTCGCTTCCGCCGCACATCCGGCTCGCTGATCGAGGCCTCGATGGATCTCGGCGCCGACGGCTTSCAGACCTTCCGTCATGTCATCCTGCCGAATATCGGCACCGCTCTTCTTGCCGGCGGCATGCTTGCCTTCGCCCTGTCTTTCGACGAGGTCATCGTCACCACCTTCACCGGCGGCCAACAATCGACCTTGCCGATCTGGATGCTCGAAGAACTCATCCGCCCGCGCCAGCGCCCTGTCACCAATGTGGTCGCCATGGTCGTGGTGCTCGTCACCTTCCTGCCAATCCTGGCAGCCTATTACCTCACCCGCGATGGCGACCAGATCGCCGGCGCTGGCAAATAACAGGGAGAACATCATGGATATCCAAATGCTGATCGGTTCCCGCTTCGAAAGAGGCACGGAGACGGAAGAGCACATCCTGAACCCGAAGACGGGCGAGACAGTGATCGACCTTCCGGAAGCCTCGCTCTCCCAGGTCGACGCCGCCATCGATGCCGCCGAAAAAGCCTTCACAAGCTGGTCGCAGACGACGCCTGGCGAGCGTTCCGGCTACCTGCTGAAGATCGCCGACGCGATCGAGAAGGATGCCGTCGGCTTCGCCACACTGGAGGCTTTGAACTGCGGCAAGCCGATCAATGCCGTGCTGAACGACGAAATCCCGGCGATCGTCGATTGTTATCGCTTCTTCGCCGGCGCTGTGCGCAACCTGCACGCACCGGCGGCCGGCGAATATCTGCCCGGCCACACCTCGATGATCCGCCGTGACCCGATCGGCATCGTCGGCTCGATCGCGCCGTGGAACTATCCGCTGATGATGATGGCCTGGAAGCTGGCGCCGGCCATCGCTGGCAGCAATACCGTCGTCTTCAAGCCTTCGGAGCAGACGCCGCTGACGGCGCTGAAGATGGCCAAGCTGCTCTCCGAAATCCTTCCCGAAGGCGTCGTCAACGTCATTCTCGGCCGTGGCGAAAGTGTCGGCAACGCCCTGATCAATCATGCCAAGATCGGCATGATCTCAATCACCGGCGATGTCGCAACCGGCAAGAAGGTGCTGCAGGCCGCTGCCAAGACCGTCAAGCGCACCCATTTGGAACTCGGCGGCAAGGCCCCGGTCATTGTCTTCGACGATGCCGATATCGATGCCGTCGTCGCAGGCATCCGCACCTTCGGCTATTACAATGCTGGCCAGGATTGCACGGCCGCCTGCCGCATCTATGCCGATGCCAAGGTCTACGACAATTTCGTCGCCGACCTCTCCTCGGCCGTCTCGAGCATCCGCTTCAACCAGGCCGATGATACCGAAAACGAGATCGGCCCGCTGATCTCCAGGCGCCAGCGCGACCGCGTCGAGAGCTTCGTCGCCCGTGCTTCCGAGCACAAGCACATGGAGATCACTGCCGGCGGCAAGGTCTCCGGCGACAAGGGCTTCTTCTTCACGCCGACCGTCATCGCAGGCGCCCTGCAGGACGACGAAATCGTCCGCCGCGAGGTCTTCGGCCCGGTCGTCTCGGTCACCCGCTTCTCCGATGCCGATGATGCCGTTGCCTGGGCAAACGACAGCGATTACGGCCTGGCCTCCTCCGTCTGGACCAAGGATATCGGCCGCGGCATGAAGACCGCCGCCCGCCTGCAATATGGCTGCACCTGGATCAACACGCATTTCATGCTGGTCAACGAGATGCCGCATGGCGGCCTCAAACAGTCGGGCTACGGCAAGGACATGTCGGTCTACGCACTGGAGGACTACACCGCCGTACGCCACGTGATGATCAATCACGGCTGAACCGGCGGGAAAAGCAAGGGTACGAAATTCGACGCAATGCCCATCAGTAGCACCGGGAGGTGCTTCACAGAGATCGCCATTCCATTCAAGCGATCTGGAACATTTTCCCGGTTGCTGCGTCTTTCCCAGGCAAACGCAAAGGATGATGTCATGCTGAAATGGGCTCTGATATTTTTCGTGATTTCGATCATCGCCGGCTTCTTCGGTTTCTCGGGCGTCTCCGCAGCTTCCGCGACGATCGCCCGCGTTCTTTTCGGCATCGCGCTTGTGATCTTCCTCATCTTCCTTGTCCTTGCGCTGATGGCCGGTCAGGCGATCCTCTGATCGGTTGCGGAGCCGCTTGAAGACATCGGGGCCGCATCACTTCTGCATGCGGCCCTTCCTCTCTGTTGTCGAACGTCTCGGCTAGTTCGGCCGTGCATGGAACACGGCTAGGTCTTTTGCTCCTATCCCCTATTTCAACTCGGCAAGCAGAGCATCGGCACCTTTGCGGACGCCCACCATGGAGGCGTCCATCGCCGTGAAGCTTGCGCCTATATTCATTGCATTGGGATATTGCTTGGTGACATAGGAAGACAGGAGACGATTGCTCGCAGCATCATAGACCTCCACGGCATAATTCACCGAACCGGTCATCGAACCTTCTCGGCCGCGAGCGGCCTGAACGGTGTTGTACAATCCGCCTGCAACATCGATGCGCGTGACCGTTCCGAGTACCGCGGTCGTCGCCTTCGCCCCCGTCAGTGTCAGATGCAATCTGAGCGTTGCCGGAGCGGGTGTGCTGACGATCGCAAAGCGCGTCTTCAATTTTTCAGTGAATTGAGCCTGCATGTAGTCGGCCAGGAAGATCCTGTCTTTTTCCGCAAGCTTGCCGAACTGACTGTCAGGACCGCTATAGAGGGTAACGGGATCGACGATGATCCGATTGTATTGGCTCCAGTTGACTTTCGTCCGATAGCGATACGGCACGCGGCCGGTTTTATCCTCAGTGTTCGGCTGGAGCTGTGATGCCGAAGCAAGTCCGGAATAAATCGTGGGGTCAGGGGTCGTGCATGCGGCAACGTTCGAACAGGCGAGCATCACTGCAACGCCGATTTTCAGATTTTTTATCAATGACTTGGCTCCAGCTTTGGAAATGCCGAATGGCATGGGATCTGCTGGCACCGGTTTTATGGAATTCGAATGTTGCTGTGTTTGCTATGATATGCGGAAATGTTCGCGAGCCATCTTTTGCTGCGAAGGCAGCGCGACGCGTGACGACGCCACGACGGGCAGTAAGTCAATGTGATGAAGGGATCGACGGCGAGCCTCCGGGCTGGATCCCCTGAGGGGCGGGAAGATCGATCACGACGACCAAGCCGGTTGGCTTCCTGTCCAACAACGTCAATTGTCCATTGTGCGCTTTGGTGACGATCCCTTTGGCGATCGGAAGGCCGAGCCCAAGCCCAGAACCGCCTTTGGCACTGATCTGGCGGGATTTATCCACTTTGAAGAACGGCTCCAGAACTTTCGCCTTGGCCTCATCGGTCAAACCAGGGCCGTTGTCGCCCACCGATATTTTGATCCCGCCATCGTCGCTCTCTCGCAGATCGATTTCGACTTGCTTTGCATAACGAGACGCATTGTCGACCAGATTGGTAATTGCCCGAGTAAGGGCCTGAGGTTTGCAGATAAACGCCAGTCGCCGCGGACCGGTGAAGCTCACATCGATGCCCATGTCGGAGAAGTCTGTCGCAATCGTCTGCAGCAGGCTTGAGATATCGACCTTTCGATCAGCCTCCGCAGTGGATGCGTCTTTGAAATAGGCCAAGCATTCGTCGATCATGAAACTCAAGGTGGCGATATCGGTCAGCATCAGGCTGCGAAGCTCGGGCTCGCCGGAACGCTCGGCACGCATCCGCAATCTCGTCAGCGGTGTCCTGAGATCATGACCCACGCCACTCAGCATTCTTGTTCGATCCTCTGCCATGCTCTGGATTCGATCGCTCATAACGTTCAGCGATTCCGCCAGACTTCGAATCTCGGATGCGCCGTCCGGCTCGAAAGGCTTTTCCCAGCTGCCCTCCATGCTCGCTCGTTTTGCAGCGGCGGCAAAGTGCCTCAGAGGTTCGGTGATGAGCCGGCTGCTGAAATATGCGAGCAGCACCAATGGGATGACGATTTTTAAAAATCCGCTCGCCGCGGCTGGAACAAACCACACATAGCTGGGAAAAACTGGCAGTTGAAAGACAAGGGCGCGCTTGTCATCAATTCCGACAGTCAGGACATCAGGGTGTGATTGACCGATGACGAAGCGATGAAATGCCGCGAAAATATTGTCGGCGAGCATTGTGTTGATACGCGCCACCAGCTCGCCTGGAGATACCATCTGCTGTTTGCCGGCGAGCGGCCGGTCTAGCGACAATTTTTCGACCCCAACGCCGAGCGCTGCTGCTCTCGTGAGAACGGCGCCTTCATCTTGCGCTGAATTTGCCTGGGCAAATTGCTCCGCGACCATCGCCGCTCTGGCAGCAAACAGGCCGTTTTGAAAGCCGCGATCATGACGGCCGTAGATATAGGGCTCCATGGCGGTTGCCACCACGGAAACGAGCACGACAAGGAAGGTCGCCAATATGAGGATCTGGCTTTGGATCGAAGCCCGCCGGAAATTTCTCAAGAGAGACGCTCTACCTTGGATGCGAAAAGATAACCGCCCAGCCGCACCGTCTTTATGAACGACGGATCTTTCAGATTTGGCTCTATCTTTTGCCTGACCCGGCTGATGTGGGCGTCGATGCTACGCTCGACCGGCCCCGCTGATCCGGCATGTGTCATCGACAAGAGCTGTTCGCGAGTCAAAACCTTGTTGGGATTGCAGCAGAAGGCCAGGAGGATATCGAACTCCGCGGTTGTCATGGAAACCTGCGCTCCATCGGCGTCGTGGAGTTGACGGCTTTTTGGATCGATGCGCCATCCCGAGAACATCATCGGTCCAAGTGCTTCCTCCTGATGATGAGCATATGACGCTCTGCGGAGAATACTCTTGATCCGGGCCAGCAGCTCGCGGGAGTTGAATGGTTTCGTGACATAGTCATCGGCTCCGAGCTCCAGGCCGAGAATGCGGTCGATATCCTCCTGGAGTGCCGTCAGCATCAGGATTGGCACCGAGCACGACGCACGAAGCCGCCTGCAGATGCTGAAGCCGTCCTCGCCCGGCAACATCGCATCGAGGACGATGAGATCGAATTGCTGTCGCGCCATCATTCGATCCATAGCCGCGCCGCTCTCCACCGACGAGGCCTCGAAGCCGCTGGTTCGAACTAGGTCCACCAGCATATCTGCGATTGCGGGATCGTCTTCGACGATGAGGATATGAGCCTGATTGGGAACTGCCATTTCATATGCCATCGTCATTCGTTCTCTTGCCGGGAGATGTCTCTCGGCGCGAAATTACCACGTTTCACCGTGTCTACATCAGGCGGCCTCGGCCACTGTCAACCGCAGTGGTTAATCTCCCGGACATCAGACACCACACGATCTGTCGCCGCACCGACACGGCTTCGCCTTTAGGATATCAAGTATCGTGCAATGCTATATTCGATAATGTTGAGATATGTTGCGTGATTTCCGACCCGGAGTCCGCCGTCAAAACTGCCTTTCGGGGTCGCCACTGACTTCCACATGGTCACCTCGGATTGCGCTATCGATGATGACGGTGGCGATGAAACACATCCGAACGACCAGCAGGCAAAAGAACACCAGAGAGACGATCGCCGTCGTGTAATGCTTCAACGCTGAGCGCTTCGGAAGCCGTGCGGTGAGCTTATGGAGAACGTTTCTGGCGAGACGACCGATCGCCACGAGCACGAACAGTGCCGTGATGATATATCCGCTCGCTGACGCTGCCCCGAGCAACTGAAACATGAGAAGACACCCGCACCAAGTCAGAAGTTCTGGTTTCGGAATGACGCTTTCAAGCCGACGAAACCCGGTAGAAAGATGCCCATAGGATCCGTCGGCAACGTGGCCCAGCGTGGCCGGCCAGAGCGCGCGCGCCGGGTCATCGGGATCTGAATCGAGCGAAGACCGGTCTGTCGGCGATGAGAATGCGCCCACGTCTAATCCGCTCGTTCTGCGCTGGGCGCGGCGCGGCGACTCAACAAAAGAGATGTGGCGGCCCGCCACCGGGATGCCTTCGCCGTGCTTGCAATCACTGTCTCGTTTGCGGCCGGATCTCTTCGGACTGCACTAACCCTGCCTGTCCTTGACTCCGTGAGGGCCGCGATCCTTCTTAGAAATGCATCGCTGTCGAACTCCTTCGAGGAGCGGACGGACTTTGTGGCCGACTGGACAGTGTGGAAGAACACCTCCAGATTGATGACCGGTATCGGCTTGATGTTTCGGACCATGTCGATATCCGATCGCATCGTTACGACCAGAAAATATCGGTCCGAACGCAAGGCGTCGAACAGTTCCGGCACCGCGGACACGGCCGCCGCGACATATCCGTTCTCATTCAATTTCGAGACGATGTCGCAGGCAGCGTCTTTTGCGAGAAAGACGAGAATTGGCTTTTGCTGATTGTTTTGCGCGGAAGACATCACTGGCACACTCCTGACCTGTCGCCAAAAGTGTAGCCCGCATCGACGCTTCTGTTTGTTCGGTTTTATTCGGTTTTATTGCGCCACTGAGTACTCGCGAAATTCGTTACGCCTTCGGATTTCGGTGCGCATTCACGACAACACCGTCCTGAGCCAAGGAGGCATTCTGTTTGTCTGCGTTCTCAGCAGCTTGTCGATCGATATCGATCCCGCACCCGAAACTACCAGGACGAACATACCGCCGGCAATCGCCAGGTCCTTCTCGAAATGCAGCAGCTCGTTCTGGCTCTCAAAATTCGTGTGAAAGAGCAAGGCGGTCGCCAGGCAGAAGAGCGCCAGCGCCAGTGCGCCAAGCCGGCTGAGGAGCCCTGTCGCAACGGAAAGGCCGGCGCCGATCTGAAGGGCGATGGTGGCAAGCGCGATCGGTGCCGACAGCCCCAGTTTCGCGAAAGTGTCGATGGTCGAGGTGATATCTGCCGCGAGTGACCAACCTTCGTGCAGGAAGATCAGTGACAGCAGAAGCCTGCCCAGGAGAAGAATAAGATCAGCCAGTCGGGGCCGGCTTGACGCGTTTTCCATCATACCCTCCAGTTAGAAGAGCAGGCGGCTCTCCCGCCTGTTCTTGCGTTCATATGCGGGTCAATTGCCGCCCTTGGCCGCGATGAGCTCTTGCAGGTCTTCGAGTTCCTCGCAGCCGCTCGGACAAAGTTGCTTCAGCGATGACACCTGCTCCTCCGCCTTCGCCATCTCGCCCGTCTCGACATAGAGTTCGCCGAGATATTCACGCGCTGCCCTGTGATCTGGCTGCAGCTCCAGCGCCTTGGTATAGTAGGTCAGCGACGTTCTGTAGTCGCCCGTCTTGCGCAGCGTATATCCCATCAGATTATAGACATCCGCCTGCTGGTTGTCTTCTGCAAGGCCGCGAAGCTCTGCCAACGCACCAGCATAGTCCTTGGCATCGATCTTGGCCCGCACCGAGGTCAGGTCGGGAGCGTCTGTCGATTGCATGTTGTCGACTGCAAAGGCGGGAAGCGCCGTCACCGCGGAGAAGCCTGCGGATATAGCGCAAAGCCAGATGTATCCGAGAATTGCATATTTCGTCATGGTGATCTCCTTTCGGCCTTTCAGGCCTGGATTGTCGGCGTGAAGCCATAGGCGCTTCCGTCCTTGACAAAGGTGCCGGAGCCAGGGAATGGGAAATGTGAGCCGCAAATCGCGATATTGTCGGCAATGATGCGGTCGACAAGACGGCGGCGCGTGTCGATGGCCGTCGGCCCATCCTGGTCGTAGCTGCCCTGCCATTCAGGATGGGGTGCGAGCAGCGCCGGCACATACATGATATCGGCCGAGACGAGCAGTTGCTTGCTGCCGGAGGCGACAAGATAGGTCGAATGGCCGGGCGTGTGACCGGGCGCGGCGACAAGCTGCACGCCGGGTGCGACTTCGGCGCCATCGGCGACGAGCTTCCAGTTCTTCCATTTCGGAAAGACCTCGGCGATGCGCTTGCCTGCCGGCTTGCGGCCTTCGGCGAGCTTTTCGACGCGGCCGGGCGCGGTCCACCAATTGTATTCGTCGGCATTGACGATGAGTTCGGCATTCGGGAAGACGGGATTGTTGGTGCCCTTTTCCATCAGTCCCCAGACATGGTCGGGATGGAAATGCGAGATCATGATCGTATCGATCTTCTTGTAGTCAATCCCCGCCGCGGCCATGTTCGCCGGCAGATGGGTGGCATTTTCCTGCCACTGGCCGACGCCCGAGCCGGCATCCATCATGATCAGGCGGTTGCCGAGCTTCAGGACCACGACAGTCAGCGGGATCGGCATGAACTCGGTGGTAAGCCCGGCTTTCGATAGCGCCTCCTTGGTATCCTCGATCGAGGCATTCTTGATGAAGGCCGGGTCATGCGGCTTTCTCCAGATGCCGTCGTAGATTGCCGTGATCTCGATATCGCCGACCTTGAATTTATAGAAGCCGACCGTCGGCTCCAGCGGTGTTGCAGCAAATGCCGGCATGACGAATTCAAGCTTCGACGACAGCCCGAATGCAGCAGCCGCAGCAGCCGACCCCAGGACGGCGCGACGTGACATGGTAAACATGAATATGCCTCCTCTTGTTGATGGCATTTCTGGTGGCGAAGACGGCTATTGCTCATATGTCCTCGCTGACGAACTAGATCGCCGGCAAGGAACGCTTATTCCCGATCTCCAGCGCTATTTCTTCAAGTGATTGAAAAACAAACGTAATTTCTATCGCGCGCGACCGGTATCCCGCTGCGTGCAGAAAAATCGGCGCCGGCGTGGAATAAAACCGCGTGCCGATCGGTCTAGACGGCAAGGGACCGCATTGCATGCCTGCCGGTCTCACGCCTAAATTCGGCTGCTGTTGAGGCAGGGAGGATGATGACAAACGCTCAGATCACCTATCCCGTCGGATCGACCGATTGGACGCTGCTGTTGGCCCGGCACGCGTCAAGAACCCGCATTCGGCCATCAACGCTAGCGGAGTTTCTCGGCGGCGTGGGCCGCCTATTGCACCTCATGGTCTCGGAAAAATCGAGCAGCGATCCGATCGCTTCGACGGCGGATGCGACCATGCAGCACGAGTTCATGCAGCGCTTTCAGGACATGATCGTTCCGCATCTTGACGCGGCCTATAATTTTGCCCGCTTCCTCAGCCGCGACGCAGATGCCGCACAGGATATTGTGCAGGAAGCGTTCTTGCGCGCCTACCGCAATTTCGAAACCTATCGTGGCGGCGATCCGCGCGCGTGGCTCTTTGCCATCGTGAGGAACTGCTGCCATGTCTGGCGCCAGCAGGATCGCCGCAAGGCGCGGTTCGAGCAGCCTATGGGCAATGATGGCTACGCTGACCCTGATGAGGGTGGTGAGTACCAGATCGCCTCGGAGGAGGATTCGCCGGAGACAGAAACGATCCGGCGAAGCGAGCAGCAGCGCGTGCGCGCTGTTATCAGCCGGTTGCCCGAGGCGATGCGGGAAATTCTTGTCTTGCGCGAGCTTGAGGATCTCTCCTACCGGCAGATCGCCGAGATCATCGATGCGCCGATTGGCACTGTCATGTCGCGGCTTGCCAGGGCGCGGCGTGACTTTGGCGAAGCCTGGGATGCATGCAACAAGAGCGAGACCGCAGGATGAGTGAAGCCCAACGGAAAAGCTGCCCGGAATGGCGCGTCATGCTGCACGGCTTTGTCGATGGCCAGCTGGATTCCGCCCATGCAGCGCAATTCGAGGATCATCTTGCCACCTGCGCGCATTGCAGGGCGGAGATGGAAAGGGTCCGTGCCGTGAGAGAGATCATCGATCAGGATGGCGTCAAGTGGCGACCGCCGGAGGCACTGCGTTCGCAGGTCCTGTCGATGTTGTCATTCGAACAGGCAGCGGCGGCGTCCAGCCTGTCCCCGCCGCGCCAGGCGCCTGTCTGGCGCCGTGCCTTGGATTTCATTCGGCAATGGAGCTTCGTGCCTTCGCTCGCCGTCCTGGCGGCAGGCGCCATCCTATTTGTCAACGCGCCGTCGCAGACCGTGCTTTTGCAGGACCAGATCATGGCAAGCCATGTCAGGTCGATGATGGCCGATCATCTGACCGACGTGCTGACCTCGGATCAGCATACAGTAAAACCTTGGTTTAACGGCAAGATCGATTTCTCGCCGCCGGTCAGCGATCTCGCCAAGGATGGCTTTCCGCTGGTCGGCGGACGTGTCGACTATATCGGTGATCGCGCCGTTGCGGCCCTCGTCTACCGGCGCCATGGCCATGTCATCAACCTGTTCATCTGGCCGGCGGCATCGGCCGCGCAGACGACGACGGTGCATGACGGCTACAACATGATGCAATGGTCGGATGGCGGGCTCGTGTTCTGGGCGATTTCGGATGTCGCCGCCGGCGACCTGGCCGAGTTCGAGTCCTTCTTCAGGGCGGCGGCGAGAGCATGATGCCTAAAAGTGTGAGCGGTTTTCGCATGGCATCGTGTTCTGCTTTTTGATGTCTAAAGCAGGCTCGCCCCTACATTGATCGCCAGCGCCAGGATCGTCGTATTGAACAGAAACGATAGCACGGCATGCAACAGCGTCAGCTTGCGCATGCTGGTCGAACTGACCGCGACATCCGCCGTTTGTGCGGCAACGCCGATGGTGAAGGAGAAATAGAGGAAATCCCAGTAACCGGGCTCTTCAATCCCGTCGGGAAACTTGAGCCCGCCCTCCTCGTCCGCCCCGCCATAGAAATAATGGGCATAGTGGATGGTGAAGAGCGTATGCAGGAAGATCCAGGAGATCAGGATCGTCAGAACCGCGGCACCTGCCCGCGCCAGCGCGACGTCAGGGGCCGCCTCCTTGATCGAGTGGAGCTCCAAGCCGATGCCCGCGATGCTGGCAAGTGCCGCACCGATCGAAAGAGCCAAGAGGACGGTGTCGGAGAAGTCGAGATCCGCGGAGCGTTTCCGGATGCTTTCGACCGTCGCCCGCAGCATCTTGCGCCAGCTGAGAGCGACAAAAACGCCAGCGCTGACATTCCAGCCGAACAGGATGTTGCCGGCGCTGACGTCGCGCGACGTCAGAAGCAGGAAGACCACCAGTCCGGCAAGGGCGGCGATGATGAAGCTCRCATGCTTGTAGGCAAATGCCGCCAGCGAATTTGCTCGTTCCTCATCCGCCATATCGGTCTCCGACAGCATATGCGCTTGATAACACCACGAAAAAGGCGCGCCTGCCAGCCGGCAGCCGCGCCTCCGAATGCATGCCGTGCCTTATCAGGCGGCGGCGAGCTGCAGTTCCTTCTGCACCATGGTGCGCAGCGTTCCCAGATCCTTGGCGAAGGCGCGGATGCCTTCGGCGAGTTTTTCCGTCGCCATCGCATCTTCGTTCATCATCCAGCGGAAGGTCTTCTCGTCGACCGAGACCTTCGGATCCGGCTTGCGGCTGTCCGGCGAGAGCTTGCGCTCCAGCTTGCCTTCATCCTTGGCCAGTTCGTCGAGCAGGTTCGGGCTGATGGTCAGGCGGTCGCAGCCGGCAAGGGCTTCGATTTCGCCGGCGCTGCGGAAGGAGGCGCCCATGACGATCGTCTTGATGTCGTTCGCCTTGTAGTAGTTGTAGATTTCACGGACGGAGATGACGCCCGGATCTTCCTCGGCAGTGTAGTCCTTGCCGGTCGACTTCTTGTACCAGTCGAGGATGCGGCCGACGAAGGGCGAGATCAGGAACACTTTGGCGTCGGCGCAAGCGATCGCCTGGGCCTTGCTGAAAAGAAGCGTCAGGTTGCAGTCGATGCCCTCCTTCTGCAGGACTTCCGCGGCGCGGATGCCTTCCCAGGTGGAAGCGAGCTTGATGAGGATGCGGTCCTGGCCGATGCCGCGATCCTTGTAGGCGGCGATGATTGCGCGCGCCTTGGCAAGCGAAGCCTCGGTATCGAAGGAAAGATCGGCGTCGACTTCGGTCGAGACGCGGCCTGGGACGAGCTTCACCAGGGCTGCGCCGACGGAGATGGCGAGACGATCGGCGACGGCTGATGAAACGGCTTCGGGATTGCCGCCCTGTTTCTTGCCCCAGGCGACGGCTTCCTTGATGGCGTCAGCAAACATCGGCGTGCCGAGAGCCTTGAGCACGATGCTCGGGTTCGTCGTGCAATCCACAGGCTTCAGGCGTGCGACGGCTTCGATGTCGCCGGTATCGGCGACAACGGTGGTAATCTCGCGGAGTTGGTCAAGCTTGGATGTCATGGTCAATAATCCTTGTTGAACTTGGGCTGCGACCGGCGCGAGTTCCGCCGGGCAAAGGTGATCTACCGACAGGTTGTTTGCATGCTGCAGGCGAAAATGCGCGCATCCGTCACGGATGATTCACAAACGTGAAGGACGGTAGCCGTGTTCCCGAACGCAAGCGACGCCGCTTGCGGCTGGAAGGCCGGTCGTGACTTTCGGCATGCCCGCACTATGTCCTCCTCGGACGGACAAGAACGACGTGTGTCACCCGGACTATCGCCATTCGCCTAACGAAAAGTCAAGGACATTTGTGCATTTCAATTGACATAAGTGTCACACCCGTCATTATCCCCGGCAACAAAAGCGTCGCTAAGGCCTTTCATCCCATGAGGGATCTAGGGCAGGAAATCGTGCGGAGGAGATGTGGTCAAGCTCAAACGCGGCACGCACACGGCCTATTCGGAGGCATCCTCGCTGCGGCTAAGGGCGGCATGGCTCTATTACAACGAGGGCCTGACCCAGAAGGACGTCGCCGAACAGCTCGGCATCAGCCGCACGACGGTGATCCGCCTGCTCGACGAGGCGATGAAGCGCAGCGAAGTCCAGATCTGGATCAACGATTCGATCGGGGACTGCGTTGAACTTTCGGTGAAGCTGGAGCGTGCCTATGGCCTCGACGAGGCGATCGTCGTCCCTGCGCCGGTCAATGGTGACGTCAATTCGCTGGCTAAAAATGTCGGCCTGGCGCTTGGCCAGTTCCTCTCCGAAGCCATCCCCGACGACTATACCATCGGCGTCGGCTGGGGCCGCACCATGACCGCCTCGCTGTCGAGCTTCCGGCCGCCGCGCCGCGCCAATTGCAAGGTCGTCTCGCTGCTCGGCGGCATCGTCGCCGTGCACCAGACGAACCCGATCGATTACACATGGCGGCTGGCAAACCAGCTCGGCGCCGAATGCTACATGTTCCTGGCGCCGCTTCTCGTCGATTCCATCGAGACCAAGCGGAATCTGATCGAGAAATGCGGGCTGGACACGATCTATCGCCTCGCCGAGAACCTCGATCTCGCGATCGTCAGCTGCGGCGATATCGGCCCGCATTCGACCTCGCTGTCGGAGGGCTGGATATCAAAGGCCGAGTTGCAGCAATTGATCGATGCCGGCTGCGTCTGCGACACGATGTTCAACTTCCTCGACAAGGACGGCAATTCGGTCGATCATTCGATCAATCGGCGCGTCATGTCCGTCGATCTCGACACGCTGAAGGAGGCCAAGCACATCGTGCTCTCCTCCGGCGGCGCCCATCGGGCCGTGGCAATCCGTGCGACGATCAAGCGCATCGGCTGCAACACGCTGATCACCGACGAAAGTGCTGCCCGGGCATTGCTGGAACTGGCCGAGACATCACCGTCTGCCACTTCTCCCCAGCAGGGAGAACTGCCGGAGCGATAAGCGGCGAACGACCGGCCTCCGCCCAGGAAACCCGCTCAGGCGTGCGCCGATTCCCAGCCGAGCATCGCCCGTTTGCGGGTGAGGCCCCAATGGTAGCCCGTCAGCGCGCCATTCTTGCCGAGCGCCCGATGGCAGGGCACCACGAAGGAGATCGGGTTTGCCCCGACCGCCGCACCAACGGCGCGTTGCGCCGTCGGCCGGCCGATATCGTTGGCGATATCGGAATAGGTGACCGCCTTGCCGAACGGGATTTTCAACAGGCTCTGCCAGACGCGCACCTGGAAGTCGGTGCCGATCAACACGACACGCAGCGGCTGGTCCGAGGACCATTTGCCGGGCTCGAAGATGCGGGCGGCATAGGGAACCGTCGCCTGCAGGTCTTCGACATATTCGGCATTCGGCCAGCGGCAAGTCATATCCTCGAGGCAGGCCCGCTCGTCGCCGGAATCGCTGAAGGCAAGGCCGGCAARGCCGCGGTCGGTCACCATGATCAACGCCACGCCGAAGGGGCAGATGTGGAAGCCGTAGCGGATGGTGAGACCACCGCCCTTCGCCTTCCATTCTCCGGGCGACATCGCCTCATGCGTGACGAAGAGGTCGTGCAGGCGGCTCGGCCCGGAGAGACCGACCTCAATCGAGGTCTCGAGCAACGGCATGTCTTCCCCACGCAGCAATCGCTTGGCGTGGTCGAGCGTCACCGCCTGCAGGAAGCCCTTGGGCGACAGGCCGGCCCACCGGGTGAAGGTCTTCTGCAGCTGGGTCGGCGACTGGTTGAGCCGTGCCGCGATCGCCTCCAGCGAAGGCTGGTCGCGGTAATCCTCGGTGATGAGTTCGATTACCCGACGGACAATGTCATAATCAGGGCCGTCAGGCGTGATGTCTGTCTGCAGGTTGGCAATCATATTCATCGTCTTTCTCCTTGTCACAAGGAGATAGTCAATAGGGGGTGAGCAAACCACCCGATTCTTGCGTAGCCGCTGGATAGAGCAATTCCAGGAAAAGTGCGAAGCGGTTTTCCGTCCGGAATTGCGTAAAAGCAAAAGCTAGAGCGGTTCTGCGCTTCCGTGAAAAGCTGAACCGCTCTAGCTCAGATCCGCTGCTTGACCGTCGCCAGTGCTCCCTTGAAGGCCTTGGCGAAGCTTTCGCGATCGTCGGGATTGAGGAAGGAGCCAATATCCGTGCGCCGGCCCTCACCGAAGATATGCATGGAAAGAATGCCGATCTCCTGGTGCCGGCGAACGAGGAAGCGTGCCCAGAACGGATTGAAATGATGCTCTACCATCCGTCCGGATGGCGTAAACTTGCGCACCGACACGTCCATACGCGACACCGTCACCTGTTCGCGCGCTTTTCCGGAGCGGTAATTCAGCCAGAAGGCGCCGTAGAGAAGCACGAAATCCAGTCCGAAGAAGAAGCCTATCGGCCAGGCGCCTGTCGCGATGAAGAACATGCCGTAGAGGAAGCAGACGGCACCGGACAGGGCAAGCAGCACCTTGAAGCCCCGGCGGCCAAGTGACCGGTGGGGAAAGAGTTCGGCAGCGAAAACAGGCTGCTCGTTGGAGCTGTCGGCGTTGCTTTCCATCATGGCTGCTGAGTATAGAGTTTCCATGGCAAATCCGAAACTCAAATCCGTTACCAAGACGCCCCAGGATACGAAAGTGATCGTCAGCCGCAAATCGGCCGCAGCGGTGCGCACCGCCTATTCACTGGCCGAGCGAGAGGAAATCTTCCGTCGCTTCTCGGTGCAGCGGCCGGAACCGAGGGGCGAGCTCGAGCACACCAACCCCTTCACGCTCGTCGTCGCCGTGGCACTTTCGGCGCAAGCGACCGATGTTGGCGTCAACAAGGCGACGCGCGCGCTCTTCAAGGCTGTCGATACGCCGGAAAAAATGCTCGATCTCGGCGAGGAGCGGCTGCGCGATTACATCAGGACGATCGGCCTCTACCGCAACAAGGCGAAAAACGTTATCGCGCTCTCGCAGATGCTGGTCGACCAGTTCGGCGGCAAGGTGCCGGAGACGCGCGACGAACTGGTGAGATTGCCGGGCGTCGGCCGCAAGACCGCCAATGTCGTGCTGTCCATGGCCTTCGGCCAGGCGACGATGGCCGTCGATACGCACATCTTCCGCATCGCCAATCGCATCAGGCTTGCCCCCGGTAAGACGCCAGACGAGGTCGAGGCGCGGCTGATGAAGGTGATCCCGAAGCATTACCTCTATCACGCCCATCACTGGCTGATCTTGCATGGTCGCTACACCTGCAAGGCGCGCCGGCCCGAATGCGAGCGTTGCGTCATTGCCGATCTCTGCAAATCGCCGGAGAAGAGTTGGGATGTGCCGGCGCCGCTCGTCGAGCTACCGCCACAGATGATCGGCGAGGCCGTCGAGTAGAACAGCGATCGCCTGTTCGTAATGCCGCCTCTCAGCGCCCGCCTCGATCGCGATCGCCGCGCGATCGAAGGCCGCCGATAGCAGCGACGTCAGCGGTTCGAGCATAGCGCCGGCCTTCGGAAGCATGGCTGCAAGCCCTGCCCGCAGCGTCGCTTCCGCATTCTCTGCATCGATCGCCGCGGTCGCCGACAAGCCGAGAACGGCAGGTGCCTCGATCAGCAGCAGCCGCGTGCGCCCTTCCGCCCTCATCGCATCGAAATAGGCCGAGGCACCGGCGATCAGCGTGGCACGCGGCGCGTCGTAAGACGCCGAGCGCGCCTCGATGGCCTCGCCCACCGCTTTCGCCTCGCATTCGATAACCGCGCGAAAAAGCGCCTTCTTGTCTTCAAAATGATGATAGAGCGCGCCACGCGTCACTCCCGCCGCCGCCACGATCTCCGGCGTCGCGGTTTCGGCATAACCTTTCTCGACGAAGAGACGCCGACCGGCGTCGATCAGCGCCTGTCTCGTCTGTTCCGTTCTCTCGCGATTGCTGCGGCTCATACGCTCTCTTTACATACAAACAGAATGTATGTTAATAGGCAAAAACATACAGATTGCATGTAAATGCAAAGGAGGAAAAAGAGATGAAATCGACGAGCTATTATCCTGTCATCATGACCGACGACGTTGCCGGCACCGCCAACTTCTATTGCACGCATTTCGGTTTCAAAGCTCTGTTCGAGAGCGACTGGTACGTTCACCTGCAATCGGCAGAGAATGAGCACATCGCGCTTGCCATCCTTGACGGCAGCCACGAGACCATCCCGACTATAGCCCGCGGCAAGGTGTCTGGCCTGCTCCTCAATTTCGAGGTCGCCGATGTCGATGCAATCTATGCAGCCTGCCGGAGCGCCGGCCTGCCAATTCTGAGAGAAATCCGCGACGAGGATTTCGGCCAGCGGCATTTCATCACTGCCGATCCGAACGGTGTGCTGATCGACATCATCAAGCCGATCCCGCCGAGCGCAGAATTTTCGGCGATGTACGACGTCTCCGCCCTGCCCCGTTGAGCCTTAGAGCCTTTCCGGGTTAGATTGAAGCATTCTGCCGGAGCAGGTTTTCGTCAGGGCAAAGGCGATTGGCGACGGGCATACCCCTAGGTACGTCCGAGCCGATCGCCTTTGCCCTGGCGGAAAGATGCCCGGCCCTTCGGGTTGGCTGAAACGGGCCGGCTGATCGACCGGCCGGCTTGGCCGTAGAGCTTGGCTACGACGCGCGCCGGCCGGTCGACCATCCGACTCCGTTTGAGCCAACAGAATGCTTCAATCTAACCCGAAAAGGCTCTAGGTCCGCAAACCGGTATCCCGTGCGGAAACCAGTTTGTGCAGATGCACCATCATGCCGGCGGCAAAAAGCGGTGTCAGCAGATTGACGATCGGGATCGCCAGAAAGAGGGCGATCACCAGCCCGCCGAGAAAGACGGTGGAGGCATGCTTGGCGCGGAAGAGCCGTGCCTCATCAGGCGAACGGGAGCGCATAGCGGCGAATTCGAAGAACTCCCGTCCGAGCAGATAGCCATTCACCAGAAAGAACGCGACCAGATTGACGCCGGGGATAAACAGCAACAACAATGCCACGATATTGCCGAGGATCACCACGCCGAGGAACTTGATCGAGCTTGCCATCGCCGGACCGAGCGGCATGGCGGTGCCCGGCGCGTCCTTGGGATAGTCGCGCTTTTCGATGACATCGGCGACATCGTCGAGAAACAGGCCGGCGATCAGCGCCGTCACCGGCGACAGCAGCAACGCCAGCATCAGCGCAAGGCCGATACCGGCAAGGATCGCGAAGAGGAAAGCGAGCCACCCCGCCCAATCCGGCATATCGGGAAAGAAGCCCGTGAGCCAGGGAAAGAGGAAGGCCATGAAGGCCCCGCGCAAAGCGAACCAGAGGCCGACGAGCACGAGAATCGTCAGGCCGAGCACCTTCCAGAAGACAGAACGTGTTTCCGATGCGATTAAATTGGCGAGCGAAAGTCGAGCGGCGTCAAGAATCATGTCTCAGGCGTCTCCGATTGCGCCGAAGATGTAGGAAAGGTGGAGGCCATCGACAAGAGAGAATAAAATTGCATTCTGTAATAGAAAACTTGTCGAAAACTGAATGCTAATATAATATTGTAAGGCATCTAAAATACGCATGGGCCTGAGAAGCAGCTTCCGAGAATAGTTGCAAAGACAAGGGCGCGCAACAGCGCACCCCCGGAACGCCTCTGAGGGAAGACGGGGGAGGCTGATGTGGAAGACTTTGTGCACAAACTCAGGCAATACGCAAAAACCGGCACGCCGGCCGAACGCCGTATCGCGAAATATTTCACCGAGCACCTGAACGACCTGCCGTTCGAGACGGCTGCGTCCGTCGCCGACAGGCTGGATCTTTCGCCGATGACCGTCGGGCGCTTTCTGCGCGCGCTCGGCTATCAGGGACTGGACAGCGTCAAGGTGGAGATTCGCGAGACCGTGACGACATCGCCGGCGCAATTGCAGAGCGCTATGAGCGAGCTGCATGCGGACGCCGCGGAGGGTAAACCGCTCGCCGTGCTGGTCGCCGAACAGATTCAGGCCCTCCATCATATCTATCATCTGACGGCGCAGGCGCACTGGTCGGAGGCCGTCGGCTTGATCAGCACTGCCCGCGAAGTGTCGATCGCCACGCATGCGCGGCTCTCAAGCCTGGCCAATCATTTCTGTCAGCGGCTGACGCAAGCCCGCGACGGCGTGCGCACCCTCGACGCCGCCGACAACCGTTTTGCGGAACTCTTCGCCCGGCTGGCGGTCGACGACGCGCTGCTTGTCATCATCGATTGCCGCCGCTTCGCCAAGGCACGGCTGCTTGCCAGAACGGCGCGGCGCTACGGTTATAAGGTGGTGCTCATTTCGCCGCAGCAAGCGGACTGGATGGCGGACCAGTCGAACGTCATGCTGCCTTTGCCGCCCGCTCGCGCCCCCGATCTCGATAATCTTCCGCCGCTGATCGCGCTGCTCGATTGCCTGTCGGAATCCGTCATCCTCCAAGTCGGAGAAGAGGCTGCGCTTCGCCGCCGCCGCATGATGGAATTCGCGACAGTCCTCGGCGAGACGGCAAACCACTAATTTAAAAGGCCAGCGCATAGGCAGCGTCTATTGCATCGTTTCCAGTTCGGCGCGGTGCCGGTGCATGGCGAGAAGACGGCGGTAGTCGCGGTCGTAAAGCGCCTGCTTGGCCTTGTCGGGAAGCCGTTCGTCGCCGCCCGGATACATCGCCTCGCCGGCCGCCGCCAGATCCTTGTACAAGCCGCAGGCGACGGATGCTGCGATCGCGGTGCCGAGCAGCACCGCCTCGTTCATCCTCGGCACCACGACCTTGCAGCCGGTCGCATCGCTATAAAGCTCCATCAGCACCGGGTTCTTCACATGCCCTCCGGCAATATGCAGCGTATCGGGCATGTAGCCGTATTCCTTCATCATTTCCAGGATATGGCGGATGCCGAGCGCAATCCCCACCGCAGACCGCCAATAGAGCGCGCAGAGCCCGTCGAAGGACGTATCAAGTGTCAGCCCGCTGACGACGCCGACGGCATGCGGATCGGCGAGCGGCGAACGGTTGCCATGGAAATCCGGCAGCACGAAGATCCGCGCACCGAAGTCATCGCCCTCCTCAGCCCGCAATTCCGCGATGCGCGCGACGATCTTCTGATGCAGCGCTGCCGTCGGCTCGCCACCGGCCGCATGCATGCGCACGATGTGGTCGAGCAACGCGCCGGTCGCCGATTGCCCGGCCTCCACCAGCCAGGACTGCGGGAAGACAGCCTCGTAATAGGGACCCCACATGCCATGGCTCGGCTTACGTTCCCGCGAGAAGGTAACGATACAGCTCGACGTGCCGGCAATCAGCGCCAGCTGGTGCTCGCGTTTGACAGGATCGGCAGCGTAGCCGCCGAGCGCGCCGAGTGCGCCGGCATAGGCGTCGATCATCCCGGCAGCGACATGGCAGTCCGTCGTCAGCCCCAGCGCTTCCGCCGCTTCCTGCGTCAGCCGGCCGACGCTGTCTCCGACCGGCGTGGTCTCATCCGGCAGGTGGCCGCGCGCCTGAAGGTCCTCAAGGCCGATCCGTTCCAGGAAATCCTGCTGCCAGCCCTTTTCGAGATGGGCGAGATAGTTCCATTTCGCCGTCAGCGTGCAGCGCGAGCGGGCGGGCGATCCGGTCGATTTCCATGTCATGAAATCGGCGAGATCGAAGAAGTAGCCGGCCTTTTCCCATGTGGCGGGCAGCTTCTTCTTCAGCCACATCAGCTTCGGCATCTCCATTTCCGGCGACATCACGTGGCCGGAATGTTCGAGCACTCTATGCTGCGTCGCCGTGCAGAAATCGGCTTCCTTCAGCGCCCGATGGTCGAGCCAGACGATCGTGTCGAAACGCCTCTCCCCGCCTGTGGAAACGCTCAGCTGCCGGCCCTCGACGTCACGGACGACGAGCGAACAGGTGGCGTCGAAGCCGATCGCTCCGACCGAGGCGGCGGCGATGCCGGATTGCTCCATCGCCCTGCGCACTGCCATGCAGGCGGCCGACCAGATATCTTCGGAATCGTGCTCGGCATGGTTTTCGCGCGGCCGGTTCATCACGATCGGATGCTCCGCCTTGGCGAGCAGTCGGCCACGTGCATCGAAGACGCCGGCGCGCGCACTGCCCGTGCCGATATCTACCGCAACCACATGATCACGCATCAAGTCTTGGTCCCGTCCAGCTTATGGTTGCGGACAAGGTGTATCAAATCCGGCATGGCGTCAAACACCACTTCCGGCGAAAGGCGGTCGAGTTCGGCACGGTATCCGGCGAAGTTGGCGTGTGATCCGCCGGTGAAGGCGAAGACCGTCATGCCTGCCGCCTTTGCGGCGGCAACGCCGGCCGGGCTGTCTTCAACGACAAGGCAATGAGCAGGCTCGACCTGCATTTCACGCGCCGCATGCAGGAAGAGATCAGGCGCCGGTTTGCCGCGCTTGACCATCGTCGCGCTGAAGATGTCGGGCAGTTTGTCGAGAAGTCCGGTCACCGACAGCGACAGCCGGATTCGCTCCATCTGGCTCGACGAGGCAACGCAACAGGGAAGGCCAAGCCCGTCGATCGTCGCGGCGATACCCTCGATCGGCTTCAGTTCCGTGCGAAAACGGGCGTAGAGATCGGTGCGGATACGCTCGAGGAATTCCTCGCCGGCATGAACGTTGAATTCGGTTTCCAACGTATCGATGAGAGTAGACAGGCTGCGGCCGAGAAAACGCTCATAAGCCTGGTCCTCGGTGATCGAGACGCCGAGATCGTTCATCGCCCCGACGAGCACGCTGATCGAGATCGGCTCGCTGTCAACGAGTACGCCATCGCAATCGAAGATGACCAGCCGTGTTTCAGCATCAGCCATGGAAGACCCAACCTGAGTTCAATTCGGACGTGTTACCGTCCCGCGTCACTCGCAAGGCCGGACGAATGGCGGCAGCAGATACCGCCATCCGGATTCCTTACACTGCGAGCTTGCCGTCGAGATAGAGCTGCAGCGTCTCCCGCGTGCCCTTTTCCCACAGGGTTTTGAGAGCATAAGCGAAACGCTTGCGGAAAAGTTCGGATTTCGCCACTTCGCCGAAAATATCGTCGAAGACGAGGAAGGCCGACGGGTCGTCCTTGGCTTTCAGCGCCGCCGCATGCAGGCGCTCTGCGCTCGCATCGTTGAAGACGATATCCTTGCCGCTGTCGGACTTGCCAGCGAAATAGCGGCACCAGAGAGCTGAAACCAGCGCCAGACCGACGACGTCCCTGCCCTGACGCAGATTGTCGAGCGTCGACGGCAGGATGAATTTCGGCTGGCGGTTGGAGCCGTCTTGCGCCAGCCGCGGAATGGTATCGGCAATTTTCGGATTGAGCAGGCGATGTTCGATCAGGGCGAAATAATCCGTCAGCGACGTGTTCGGCACCGGCGGCACGATCGGGATGATCTCGTCTTTCTCGAGCTTGGCAAGGAAGGCGCGGATCAGCGGGTCTTGCATGGAATCATGAACGAAATGAATGTCCATCAACGCCGCCGGATAGGCGATCGCGGCATGCCCGCCGTTGAGGATGCGAATCTTCATGTGCTCGTAGGGCGTGACATCGGGGACGAAGGTGACGCCGACCTTTTCCAGCGCCGGCCGGCCGGCCGTGAACTTATCCTCGAGCACCCATTGCTTGAATTCCTCGCAATAGACCGGCCAACTGTCCTCGATCTGGAAATTGTCCCGGAGGAAATCGACCTCGCGCTGGCTGGTCGCCGGCGTGATGCGGTCGACCATGCCGTTCGGGAAGGCGACATTCGCCCGGATCCAGTCGGCAAAGTCAGGGTCCGAAAGTGCCGCCGTGCCGACGACGGCATTGGCGGTGACGACGCCATTATGGGGAATGTTGTCGCAGGACATGACGGTGAAGGGACCGATGCCCTTGTCC
>NZ_JBFUAY010000022.1:0-61224 GCF_056406015.1 Rhizobium sp. P1_E1
CGGTGCGAACTCTGATGGATATGCTGGATTAGATGCAAGGAAAACACGTCTTCAATGGTTTTTATCACTCGAGAAAAAATGTACTTGCAGTTGAATAAGTGACAGATATCAGTGTATTTCCTGTCCTAATTTTTGAAATTCCGTCACTGATGAAGCTCTTTCACTATCTCGCGACTGCCTCGCTTTTTCTCGCCATCTCTATTGCCAACACCCCGGCAGCTGCTGCAACCGCAGTTGACCCAGCATCGGCAGCCACGTGCCGCCATCTGGCGCGTGATGGCGYAGAAATCGACAATCTCGCTTACTGGCGGGATGCGCTTGCCGCTTGCGAAGCCTATTTGCAGGCAGAACCAAGCTCCATCGACGCCCGTTATTTCTGGCTCGCCAGCAAGTTCAACCTTCAGCAATTCGAACCGGCCCTTGCCGGATTCGAGGAGTTGGCGGCCCATGGGCACGCACCCTCCATGGATTACCTGGCGAAGGCATCTGCTTACGGTCTCGGGCGTGAGCGTGATTTCAAAGCCGCGCTGGCCTGGCTGAGAAAGGCAAGAGAAGCAAACGATCCGCGCTCCGCCGACTATCTTGGAGAGATGTACATGTTGGGGTGGGGCGTTGCGCAGGACTTTGTCATGGCGCGCTCCTATTTCGAACTTGCAGATCGGCTGGGCTACATTCCCGCCAAGAGGTCGCTTGCCTGGATGTATCTGGACGGGATTGGTGTTCCCGTTGACGCCGAGCGGGGTTTTGGACTGCTTTCGGCCGCAGCACAACAGGGCCATGAGAGAGCGACAACGGACATCACATTCCTTTACACGAAAGGCATCGGAACGGAGAAGAATGCCAGCCGCGCCGTTGCCATGCTGGACGACCTGGTGCGGAAAGGTTCCGCCGATGGAATGAGGACGCTTGCTCGATATTATCTGAGAGATGGGGACAAGACGCAGAGAAAGACCGCGCTCGATCTCCTTGAGAAAGCCGTGGCACTTGGCGACGGCAATGCGATGAGGACGCTGGCAGACGTCTACGTGGCGGGCAGAGAGACGAAGCGTGACTTCGCAAAGGCCGAGAGCCTGCTGGATCAGGCAATTGCGCAAGACATACTCGCTGCCTATCGCAGCAAGGCTTTGCTTTTATTGAAGATGCCCGATCCGCGCTATGACCAGGCCATGTACTGGATGAAGGAAGCTGCCTCTCGTGGGAATGCCCGTGCCATGGCAGATGTGGGCGCCATGTATGAGCAAGGTAAAGGTGTGCCGGTAGACGAGAGCGAAGCCCGCATCTGGTATGGAAAATCTGCCGAACTCGGAGATTCCAGCGGCGCCCGACGTTTCGGTCAATCGCTCTATATGGGAACGGGTGGTCCTCGTGACGTCGAAAACGGCGTGAAATGGCTGGAGAAGTCTGCGGCCGCCGGCGAGACAGACGCCATGCGGGTGCTTGCCTATGGTTATGAAAAAGGCGGCGGCCTTCCCAAGGATGTGGTCAAAGCTTTCGAATGGTTCCAGAAGGCGGCGGAGGCAGGAGATACCAACGCATTTCTCGAAGTCGCTGACCGCTCCTATGACGGTTCGGGTACGACTGCCGACGCCCAAAAATCCTTTGTCTGGTATCTCAAGGCGGCCGAAAATGGTTCGGCCAAGGCCCAGTATTGTGTTGGGCTTTTGTATGAAAGAGGCGAGGGTACGGCTCAGGATTCGAGAGAAGCCGTACACTGGTTTAAGGCCGCTGCAGAGAACGGATTTATCGATGCCTTCGCCGAGCTTGGCGAAATGTACGCCAATGATGCCAACCTGCCGCGGGACGACGGCAAGTCGATCGACTATCTGGCAAAAGGAGCGGCCGCCGGTAACGTCACGGCGATGATCCTGCTCGGCATCAAGTATGAGGATGGCGATGGGGTCGCCCGCGACTATGCGAAAGCGATCGAGTGGTACGAGGTGGCGGCGAACAAGAACTCTGCTGACGCGATGTACAGGCTCGGGACGCTCTATCGAGGAGCGGATGGAAACCTGAAGGATTTCGGCAAAGCTCTGGAATGGCTGACGAAGGCCGGGGCCCATGGCAATGCGAAAGCGCAATACTCCCTGGGCGATATCTACGAATACGGGCAGGGCGTGCCTATTGATCGCTCCAAGGCGCTCAGCTGGTTCATGATGGCGGCCTTCAAGCAATATCCTGAAGCGATGAACGCCGTCGGCTACTACTACCAGAATGGCATCGGCACCAAAGAGGACCAGACCATCGCCCGCAACTGGTATCAGAAGGCGGCCGATGCGGGATCTGCGGCCGGCGCTCTTAATCTTGGGTGGTACTACGAGAACGGCAAGGATCAAGATCAGGCTATCGCATTCCAATATTACAAAAAATCCGCCGAGCTGAATTCGGCCGGCGGCATGTTCTCGCTCGGGCGTTTCTACGACGATGGCCTCGGAATTGCTGTCAACCGGCAAGAGGCCATCAAGTGGTATCTGCGGGCGATGGACACTGGCTACAACAGAGCCGCCTATCGGCTGGCCTATGCCTATGATGCGACCTTCAGTTCGGATAACGCAGCCGAAAACATCCTTCTGGCAATGCGGCAGGGAGACCGGCAGATTGCCGATGAGTTGAAGGCGTTTTCATCTTTCACCCGCACGGCACTGAAAAGAAGCCTCTCGCGACGCGGCCTTTACGATGGGCCACTGGACGATGAGATTGACCAGCCCTTGAAATCGGCGCTCAGGGATTACGCAATGACCTACGGCGGATAGACGCACGACCTCGTTTCGGTGCCGGATCGCCCCGCTTCGTCTTTACTCACGCAGCAAATCTGGCTATCAGGCGGCGGCGCATCCAAGGACGGAGGCGCTGTCGTTGCAACCACCCGCATTCGTTGGCGGGACTGGACAAGGAGAATTTCGATGTCCCAAGCTATTTCCCTGACATTTCCCGATGGTTCCGTGCGCAGCTACGATGCTGGCGCAACCGGCCGGGATGTCGCCGAATCCATTTCCAAGTCGCTCGCCAAGAAGGCAGTCGCCGTTGCAATCGACGGCACCGTGCGCGACCTTTCCGATCCCGTGGCGACGGGTAGGATCGAGATCATCACCCGCAATGACGACCGCGCGCTGGAACTCATCCGCCACGACGCGGCGCACGTCATGGCCGAAGCGGTGCAGGAACTCTGGCCCGGCACCCAGGTGACGATCGGTCCGGTCATTGAAAACGGCTTCTATTACGACTTCGCCAAGAACGAGCCCTTCACACTCGACGATCTGCCGAAGATCGAAAAGAAGATGAAGGAAATCATCGCCCGCAACGCCGCCTTCACCAAGCAGGTCTGGTCGCGCGAGAAGGCTAAACAGGTCTTCGCCGACAAGGGCGAGCAGTACAAGGTCGAACTCGTCGACGCGATCCCGGAAGGGCAGGATCTCAAGATCTATTATCAGGGCGACTGGTTCGACCTTTGCCGCGGCCCGCACATGGCCTCGACCGGCCAGATCGGCTCAGCCTTCAAGCTCTTGAAGGTGGCCGGTGCCTATTGGCGCGGCGACAGCAACAATCCGATGCTGAGCCGCATCTACGGCACGGCCTTCGCCGAGCAGTCGGAACTCGACAACTACCTGCATATGCTTGCCGAAGCTGAAAAGCGCGATCACCGCCGCCTCGGCCGCGAGATGGATCTCTTCCATTTCCAGGAAGAGGGTCCTGGCGTCGTCTTCTGGCACGGCAAGGGCTGGCGCGTATTCCAGACGCTGGTCGCTTATATGCGCCGCCGGCTTGCCGGCGACTATCAGGAAGTCAATGCGCCGCAGGTGCTCGACAAATCGCTGTGGGAAACCTCCGGTCACTGGGGCTGGTACCGCGATAACATGTTCAAGGTGACGGTTGCCGGCGACGACACCGACGACGACCGCGTCTTTGCGCTGAAGCCGATGAACTGCCCCGGCCATATCCAGATCTTCAAGCACGGGCTGAAATCCTACCGCGAGCTGCCGATCCGGCTTGCCGAATTCGGCAATGTCCATCGCTACGAACCGTCGGGCGCGCTGCACGGGCTGATGCGCGTGCGCGGTTTCACGCAGGACGATGCGCATATCTTCTGCACCGACGAGCAGATGGCCGCCGAATGCCTGAAGATCAATGACCTGATCCTTTCGGTCTATAAGGATTTCGGCTTCGACGAAGTCACCATCAAACTTTCGACCCGGCCGGACAAGCGCGTCGGTTCGGACGAACTCTGGGACCGCGCGGAAAACGTGATGATGGGCGTGCTGGAGAYGATCCAGCAGCAGTCGAATGACATCAAGACCGGCATTCTGCCGGGCGAGGGCGCCTTCTACGGGCCGAAGTTCGAATATACGCTGAAGGATGCGATCGGCCGCGAATGGCAGTGCGGCACGACGCAGGTCGACTTCAACCTGCCGGAACGCTTCGGCGCCTTCTATATCGACAGCAACTCCGAAAAGACGCAGCCGGTGATGATCCACCGCGCCATCTGCGGCTCGATGGAGCGCTTTCTCGGCATCCTGATCGAGAACTTCGCCGGCCATATGCCGCTTTGGGTATCGCCGCTTCAGGTGGTGGTCGCAACGATCACCTCGGAAGCCGACGCCTACGGGCTTGAAGTGGCCGAGGCGCTGCGCGAGGCCGGTCTCAACGTCGAAACCGACTTCCGCAACGAGAAGATCAACTACAAGGTCCGCGAACATTCGGTCACCAAGGTTCCTGTCATCATCGTCTGCGGCAGGAAGGAGGCCGAGGAGCGCACGGTCAATATCCGCCGCCTGGGCAGCCAGGAGCAGGTTTCGATGGGGCTCGACGCCGCCGTCGAGAGCCTTGCCCTCGAAGCGACACCGCCCGACATTCGTCGCAAGGCCGAAGCAAAAAAAGCCAAGGCGGCCTGAATAGCAGGGATCCGACAGCGCCAGGCTCGGCGCTGTCGGAAATCCGGTCTGCGCGTCGCCCGAGGCCGAGCGGCGCTTCAACGAATCTCCCCATACCAATGATGAAACCTGCTGATTGTACGGCCGGGGGCTTCTAAGTCGCGATAACGAGGCCGTCCTCACGATGGCGCCGCCGAAGCGCGCCTTCCAAACGTCTCGGCTGAGCCGAAACCGCGCGCGGTAAAATCAATCGAGGCTGGTGTCGTCACCGCCCTGCGGCACGAGCTGTTCGTAAGAGGGCAGCGGCTGCACCGGAGCCGGCTGGACACCCGGCGGTGTCGGTGTGCCCACAGGCACCTGCTGCACCGTGCGGGCAGCATCCGCCGGAGGCTGCGGCTGCTGGTCCTTCATCAGGACCTCAACATCGGTGTTCCTGCCGGCGACGACGGTGAAATCGCGCTGATAGATCTTGTCCTTGTTGCGGGCGACGGCGGAATATCCGCCTTCGGCGAGAACCATGGTGGGGAAGGCGCTGACGCTTTCGCCGACGCTGTCGCCGGCCGCCGTCAGGATCGACCATGCGGTATCGGCGATCGCCTCGCCACCGGCGTCGGAGACCAGCTTGAAGGTGATCTGCGCGGCGCGATGCTGGATCGTCGCTTCGGTCAGCTTGCCGGCCTCGACCTGGATGTCGGCGCGGATCACGGCGTTGACGCTGCCATATTCGGAAACGATGTGGTAGGTGCCGGCATTGAGGCGGACAACGGTATTCGGCGAGACATCGGCCATGACGAGGCCGCGCTCGCCATCGTCGCGCACTTCCGAGGAATAGATCGAGAAGCTCAACTGGTCGGGGCGGATGCGGGCATCGGTGCCGGAGACGGCATTGAGGAGCAGGCCGCCGGCATCGAGCACCATCACCTGCTTGTCGACCTCGCCTTCAGCGGGCACGGTCAGTTTCTTGGTGACGCCGGCTCGGCCGAAGGAGACGTTGACGAAATAATCGCCCGGAGCGAGTTGGAAGGCGGCGGGCCCGCCCTTGGCGCTGGCGATCAGCGGCAACTTGCCGTCGGATCCGGCGATCGGGCTGAAGACGTACCAGGAGAGGCCTTCCTCAACCGGCGTGCCGTCCGCCGTCAGCTTGGCCTCCATCGGGACGTCGCGCAGTTTGACCCCTTCGGGCGCCGCACCGGGCGCGATGAAGGCATCGAGCTTCGGCATCTTCGGCGTCGATTCAAGCTGTTTGAATCCCTTGAAGGCATCCTGAGCGCTGGCGCCGAAGGGCGTCAGTATGATCAGGGCAATGGCAAGGCCGATGCGTGCAAAAGGCAAAATGCCAAACATCTGTTTCGTGAACCGATTGACTTCTGAAATCGCAAAGGCCACTTCAAGACCAACGCGATGGCAAATTCAAGACCCACCCTTTGCAGCAGCATAAATAATGAGAGCCTCTCCCGCATGAAATCCGATATCAAGCTGATCGACTACCTCGCCGTGCGCCGCTCCATCCCCGCTTTCCAGATGTGCGAACCAGGCCCCGAGAAGGCCGAGATCGAGGAGATTCTGCGTCTAGCCTCGCGTGTTCCCGATCACGGCAAGATCGCCCCCTGGCGCTTCATCGTCTATCGCGGAGAGCAGCGCGTGCGTCTCGGCGAGGGGCTTCTGACGCTGGCACTTCAGACAAAGCCCGAACTTTCCGAAGAGATGATCCAGGTCGAGCGCAGCCGTTTCACCCGCGCGCCCGTGGTCGTCGCTGTCGTCAGCAAGGCAGGACCGCATATCAAGATCCCGGAATGGGAGCAGTTGATGTCGGCAGGCGCGCTTTGCTTCAACGTCATCCTCGCCGCCAATGCCAATGGTTATGTCGCCAACTGGCTGACGGAGTGGTTCGCCTATGACGAGCGCGCCTATCCGCTGCTCGGCGTCGGTCCGGATGAAAAGGTGGCAGGGTTCATCCATATCGGCTCGACCACATTTCCGGCAATCGAGCGGCCGCGGCCCGAACTTGCCGATACGGTAACCTGGGTCGGCGGAGACGACTGATGTTCTACACCACCGACAGCAACCGGCACGGGCTCGCGCATGACCCGTTCAAGGCGATCGTGTCGCCGCGACCGATCGGCTGGATCGGCAGCAAGGGCAGGGATGGTTCGATCAATCTGGCGCCCTATTCCTTCTTCAATGCCGTTGCCGACCGCCCGAAGCTGGTGATGTTTTCTTCGGCCGGACGCAAGCACAGCCAGCGCAACGCGGCCGAGACCGGCGTCTTCACCTGCAATTTCGTCAGCCGCGATCTCGCCGAGAAGATGAATCTCTCCTCGGCGGCGCTGCCCTACGGCGACAGCGAATTCGATTTCGCCGGCCTGACGCCGAAGCCGGCCGAACTGATCGACGCGCCCTATGTCGGCGAGGCTTTCGCGGTGCTCGAATGCAAGGTCACGGAGATCATCGAGCCGAAGACGCTGTCGGGGGAACCGTCCGAAAACGTCCTGGTCTTCGGCGAAGTGGTCGGCATCCGTATCGATGAAGCGATCGTCAGGGATGGCCGCCTCGACATGTCGATCGCCCGACCTTTGGCCCGCATGGGCTACATGGATTACAGCGAAGGCAGCGAAGTTTTCGAGATGGTCCGGCCGAAGCCGCAGCAAGGCTGAGCCGAACCGGCAAGGTGTCCAAAGCCTTAAGAAGCATGGTGAACCAATCTTAAACCTTTTGCCACTACGGTCGCAGCATTGAATGGAGCGCGAGGGAATCGCGTTCAAGTGCTGGGGCGTCGCGTGATCGTAGAAGCTTTCCTTCGTTGGATCGAAACGGCCAAGACCGGTGACCGAGCCCGGGCCGCAAACGCACTCGGGCGCGCCTATCTGCAGTCCGAAATGTCCGCGGACGAGCGGGCGGCGGCCGAAATGGCGATGACCTTTCTTCTCGACGATCCGTCGCCACGTGTGCGGCTTGCGCTTGCCGAGGCGATCGCCTGGTCGCCCGACGCGCCGCGCAGCCTGATCCTTTCGCTTGCCGAAGACCAGCCCGAGGTTGCCTGCCATGCGGTGACCTGTTCGCCGCTTTTGAGCGACGCCGATCTGGTCGACCTTGCCGCGCGCGGCAACGGCGCGACCCGCATGCTGATCGCGGCGAGGGCGCATGTGACGCGCCCGGTCTCCGCCGCGCTTGCGGAGGTCGGCGACGAGGAAGAACTCCTCTGCCTGCTCGAGAATGACGGCGCGGTGATCTCCAGCCTGTCGTTGAAGCGCATCGCCGAACGGCTCGGGGACTGCTGCGATATCCGCAACCTGCTTCTCGACCGAAGCGACCTTCCGGCCGATGCCCRCCAGTTGCTCACCCAGCATGTCAGCAATGCGCTGATCGGGCTGCCGCTGGTGCAGGCGGCGATCGGCCTGCAGCGGCTCCAGCGCATCAGCCGCGAGGCGACCGAGGCTGCCATCGTCTCGATCGCCGGCGATATTGCCCCGCGCGAAATCCCCGACCTCGTCCAGCATCTGCGCCTCAACGGCCGGCTGACGCCATCCTTCCTGATGCATGCGCTCTGCGCCGGCAAGGTGGACTTCTTCGCCGGCGCGATCGTCGATCTGACCGCGTGCCGCGAGCGCCGGGTGCGTTCGATCCTGGCAACCGGGCGTATGCATGCCGTGCGTGCGCTCTACGAGTCCGCCGGCCTGCCGAGGAATATCAGCGTGATCTTTGTCGAGGCGACGATGCTGTGGCGCGACGCCGCCAGAAAAGCGCCGGGCAGCGTGCTCGGCAATGTCTGCGGCCGTCTTCTCGAAAAATTCCGCCATCATGATGCGCATGGCGCGATCGGCGAACTGCTCGACCTGGTGGAAAAGCTGCATGTTAACGAGCAGCGACAATCGGCCCGCGTCTACGCGGCGCTTGCGGCCGCCTAATCAGCGAGCCGCGTCACCACCCAGGAATAGCTGGCGGATACGAAGTGCACGGGTTTGGTGAGTGTGTCCCTGACGCTTTTGCCTGAGGGCAGATGGGCGCGGACCTGCCCGGCGATGCCTTCAGCAAAACCGGCGATCCTTCCTGCCGGTTCCTCGGGCGCTGCGACAGCGACCTCGGGCGCAGCGGCAGGCACGGGCGCCGGCTTCGGCGGCTCGGCGGCGGCGATGGCTTTCGGCGCCTCGCACACCGCGATCACCGAGGGATAATTGACATTGACATAGGTCTTCAGGCGTCGTTCGGCTTCCGCATCGCAGGCGGCAACGGTTTCCCAGCGTTTATCGACCGTCGCGACATAATTGCACTGGCTGATCGAATCGTCGCAGCCGAGAATGGTCATCGCGATCAGCACCGCTTGCATATTCTGCTTCCTTGATTATTGAGCACCTCATCGTCTTAGAGGGTGCAATTCCAACCGAATGAAGGCAACGGCATTAACTCTTCGTCATGTCGGGAAAAATTGTGCCCCGCGCCACCAGAGGAAGTCAGCATGTCCGTGACCATCGCCCTGGAGCCGCCGCGCCAAGAGGGCGTCATTCGCCTTCTCGATCTTTCCGATGCCTATGCGCAATCGCTCTATCCCGCGGAAAGCAACCACCTGGTCGACCTGTCCGTGCTGGAGAAACCTGCGGTGAGCTTCCTCGTCGCGCGCAGCGACGATGCGATCGTCGGCTGCTGCGCGCTGGTCGAGGCCGGTGACGGCACGGCGGAGATCAAGCGCATGTTCGTCGATCCCGAGGCAAGGGGGCTGAGGATCGCCAGCAGCCTGATGAATGCGCTCGAAGCAATCGCAGAAAAAAAGGGGCTGACGGCGATCCGGCTCGAAACCGGCATCTACCAACCCGAGGCGATCGCGCTCTATCGCAAATACGGATATCGGGAAATCGAACCTTTCGGCGCCTACCTGCCGGACCCGCTCAGCCTGTTCATGGAAAAGCGGCTGGGGTAGCCCCGTCTGCGAAGGTATGTTCAGCCTTCGGCGACTCGCGGTACCGGCGGTAGGGCCGGTTCGTCGATGATGATCTGCGGCCCCGTTTCGCTCTTGTCGGCGCTGCGGGCCTCGTGGATCCATTCACGCCAGATGGCGACGATCAGCGCCATCAGCACRGGGCCGATGAAGAGCCCGAGGAAACCCATCGTTTTGACACCGCCGACGAGGCCGAAGAAGGTCGGCAGGAAGGGCAGCTTGATCGGACCGCCGACGAGTTTCGGCCGCAGCGTCTTGTCGACGATGAACAATTCGACCGTACCCCAGACGAAGAGACCGATGCCGGCGACATGCGAGCCGCTCGCCAGCAGATAGATGGAGACCAGCGTGAAGGAGAGCGGCGCACCGCCCGGTATCAGCGCCATGACGCCCGTCAGAACGCCGAGCGTCACCGGCGAGGGCACGCCGGCAATCCAGTAGGCAAGGCCGAGCACAATGCCTTCGCCGATCGCGATCAGCGTCATGCCCATGACGGTGGAGCTGATCGTCGCCGGCACGACGCGGGAAATGCGCTCCCAGCGGTTCGGCAGGATACGCTCGCCCAGCATGTCGATCTGCTTGGAGAAGGAGAAACCGTCGCGATAGACGAAGAACAGCGCGATCAGCATGAAGAGCAGCGTCAGCAGCAGGTGGAAGGCACCGCCGCCGGCCGCAAGCACGGCGCGGTAGATGTTGCCGATATTAGCGCCGCTGACTGCCTGGATGACTTCGCCCAAGGCGCCGGGACTGCCGATATATTTTGTCCAGACTTCATCGAGGTAGGCGCCGGCCCAAGGCAGCGCGACGATCCAGTCGGGTGTCGGGGCGCCGGCGCGGTTGGCGTGGATTGCCCAGGTGACCCAGGTGCGTACTTCGCCGGTCGTATAGGTCACAGCAAGCCCGATCGGGATGACCAGGAAAGTGATGATCATGATGATGGCGATGGTCGCGGCGATCGTCGTATTGCCGCCGACGCGGGCAAGAAGCTTGCGGTAGAGCGGCCAGCTGGCAAAGCCGATGACGAGGGCTGCGAGCACCGGCACGAGGAAGCCGTAGAAGAAATAGACGCCGGCAGCGACGACCAGGACCAGCAGCCAGCGCGCCGCCGAAATGGAGGGAATCAGCGGCGTGCGCGTCTGCGCCGATGATCCGAGCCATCGCGGCTCATGATTGCTTTTCTGACGGTCGAACACACCCACGCGCGCCTCTTCTTTTTCTTGTACTCTGGTTATGGGCCATCAACCCGGCGGTTTCAAGGTCCGCACCATGAAAGCGTATACAAAGCGTCGCTATTCGACGCTCAGACCCGGGCGTCTTACTGCTGCGGGCGGCGCAGAATCTTGAAGGCGTAGAATTGCGTCTTCTGGCTGGTCGAGAAATTGTTGTCGGAGCCGAGAATGAGGACGTCGGTGCCGTCCTTGGCCTTCCCCAGCGACATGGCCTCGATATTGTCGGGAACAAGGCCGATCGCCCTCAAATCAAGGACCTGGCTCTTCCGGGCGGGAACGACACGCTGGTCGTTTTTGGCGAGGGACGCGATGGCGGATACATCGGTGGCATCAGTCAGATCCATCATCATGATCTTGATGCTGTTGCCGAAGCCCTGGGCATAACTCCGCTCGACGGCGAGCAGGCGGTGATCGTCGAGGGCAAGCATCTCCGACATGCCGTTGTCGTTGCCGCCGTCGGCCTTGGTGGCGGCCTGCGGGATCGGCGAGACCGGATAGACGTACTCGGCCTTCGGCTCGCCGGTGGCGCCGTCGTAGCGGACGATGCGCGACAGGCTGCCTGACGTCAGCGAAGGGTTCGGGCCGTCCTGATAGAGGGCGGCTTCGACACCGACGAAAACATCGCCGGAGGGCGCGACGGCGAGATCTTCGAAGGCGAGGTTGTCGCGGATACCGGTCGACTTGTCCGCGGTCGGCGCAAAGCCTTCCGGCAGCTGGAATTCGCGGACGAAGGAGCCGTCCGGCGAAGCGACACGGACGAAGGGCGCAAGCAACGCCTTGCCGTCGCCTTCACTGCCCCAATAGATGCCGTCCTTGCCGAGGCGGATCGATTCCGGATCGACGGTCCTGGCGGCGAAGGGCTCGCCGTTCTTGTCCTTCAGGGTGACCTGCTTGACGACCGAAACACCCTTGAGGCCGGACGCGTCGACATCGACGTCGAGTTCATAGAAGCGGGCTGGGCCTCTTTCCGAGCGGTCGTCGCTGATGGCGAGATAGTGGCCGGTGGCGGCATCGAAATCGAGGCCGGAAATGCCGCCGAATTCGACGCCGTTTTCCATGTGGCCCGTGGGGATTACGAATTCACCGAGATAGGAGAGCGAAATGCCGGCGGCGCAATCGCCGAAGGGGCAGGCGGTCTCGAAGGTGGCGCCGATATCGGTGGCGCTGACGGTGCTGGACAGGAGAACAAAAGCGGCAGCCGCGAGAAAACGCTTGGTCATGACAAATATCCGGCAAGGGGTTGAAAACGGATCGAACCGGCGCCGTCGCTCCCCGAGGGAAGGCGCGCCCACCGTTTCATGCGCCGGTTGTTTGACGGAGTTGTTACGGTTCTTCGTCAGTTCCGTGAAATCGAGAATGCTAAAATGCGTGGCGACGAACCCGTGTCTATCCGACCGTTCGGTGCACTCGTAGGCATATCCTAGATATCGAGATTCTCCGCGAAGGCCGCACGATCCTGGATGAAGCGGAAGCGGGCTTCCGGTTTGGTGCCCATCAGATCGTCGACGGCGCTGCGGGTGCCTTCGAAATCCACCTCGTCGATAAGCACCTTGAGCAGGGTGCGCTTGGACGGATCCATGGTGGTTTCCTTGAGCTGGGCGGGCATCATCTCGCCGAGACCTTTGAAGCGGCTGATCTCGACCTTGGCCTTGCCCTTGAACTCCGTCTGCATCAGCTCGGCGCGATGATTGTCGTCGCGGGCATAGGCGGATTTCGAGCCTTGGGTGATCTTGTAAAGCGGCGGCACGGCGAGGAAGAGATGACCGCCACGCACGAGTTCCGGCATTTCCTGATAGAAGAAGGTGATGAGCAGCGAGGCGATATGGGCGCCGTCGACGTCGGCATCGGTCATGACGATGATGCGTTCGTAGCGCAGGTCTTCGTCGCGGTATTTCGAGCGCGTGCCGCAGCCGAGCGCCTGGATGAGATCGGCGAGCTGCTGGTTGGCGCCGAGTTTTTCGCGGCCGGCGCTGGCAACGTTGAGGATCTTGCCGCGCAGCGGCAGAATGGCCTGGTTGGAGCGGTTGCGCGCCTGCTTGGCCGAACCACCTGCCGAATCGCCTTCGACGATGAAGAGTTCGGCGCCTTCCGCGGTGTTCTGCGAACAATCGGCAAGTTTGCCGGGCAGGCGCAATTTGCGCACCGCCGTCTTGCGGTTGACTTCCTTTTCCTTGCGGCGGCGCAAGCGCTCCTCGGCGCGCTCGATCACCCAATCGAGCAGCTTGGCCGACTCGTTCGGATTGTCCGCAAGGTAATGGTCGAAGGGATCGCGCAGCGCGTTCTCGACGATGCGCTGGGCCTCGACGGTCGCGAGCTTGTCCTTGGTCTGGCCGACGAATTCCGGCTCGCGGATGAAGACAGACAGCATGCCGACGGCGGAGATCATCACGTCGTCGGTGGTGATCTGCGCGGCGCGCTTGTTCTGCGTCAACTCGGCATAGGCCTTCAGGCCCTTGGTCAGCGCGATGCGCAGCCCCGCCTCATGCGTGCCGCCCTCGGGGGTCGGGATGGTGTTGCAATAGGAATGTACCTGCGGATCGCCGCCATACCAGGTGATCGCCCATTCCATCGAGCCATGGCCGCTGGTCTTCTCAGTCTTGCCGGCAAAGATCTCGCGGGTGACGGTGAACTCCTTGCCCATCGTCGCCTGGAGATAATCCTTCAGGCCACCGGGGAAGTGGAAGACGGCCTTGTCAGGCACCTCGGAGCCTTCGGGCAGCACGCCTGCCTCGCAGCTCCAGCGGATTTCGACACCGCCGAAGAGATAGGCTTTCGAGCGCGCCATGCGGAAGACGCGGGCGGCATCGAACTTCATGTGATCCCCAAAGATCTGGGGGTCTGGATGGAAGCGCACCCGGGTGCCGCGGCGATTGTGGACGTCGCCCAACTCTTCGAGCCCGCCCTGCGGCAGGCCGCGAGAGAAGCGCTGGCGGTAGAGCTTGCGGTTTCTCGCCACCTCGACCTCGAGGTCGTCGGAGAGTGCGTTGACGACCGAAACGCCGACACCGTGCAGGCCGCCGGAGGTCTCGTAGGCCTTGCCGTCGAATTTGCCGCCGGCATGCAGCTTGGTCATGATGACTTCGAGCGTCGACTTGCCCGGCACCTGCGGATGGTTCTCGACTGGGATGCCGCGGCCGTTGTCGGAGACGGTGAGATAACCCTCGAGGTCGAGATAAACCTCAATGAAATTGGCGTGTCCGGCGACCGCCTCATCCATCGCATTGTCGATGACTTCGGCAAACAGGTGATGCAGCGCCTTTTCGTCGGTACCGCCGATATACATGCCCGGGCGCATGCGCACCGGCTCAAGGCCTTCGAGGACGCGGATCGACGAGGCACCGTAGTCATCGGAGTTCGACGCGGCGGGCGCCGGGCGCGCGGAGGCTCCGGCAGGGGGTGCTGCGGCGGCGACGGGCGCAGCCGTCACCGGCGGCCGCTCGGCCGGAGCGGCAGGCTTCTGCGCCTCCTCGCGTTTTTCAGAGAGGGGCATTCCGGAAAAGAGGTCGTTGCTATCGTCCATGGAGCCGTTCAGATCTTCATCCTGTCTTGGGCGGGCATCCGCCGCCGACCCAAAATCACCGCATTTCATGCCACGTTTGCGAATCAGGCAGATTTTGCCACAAAACACCTCTATACGCGACACCGCCTGACTTGGCGGGCTTTTCCCAAATGATTTGCGTTGCCGGGCGCGGAATGGCAAGCGGCGGCAGGCTTCAGGAACCATCCGAATGCGAATGTCCACAAGTCATTGCACCATCATCACCGCAATTGCGGCGTTTTTCTTGTCTGCGGCCATGCTCTCCGCTGTTGGCCCGGCACAGGCAGCCGATGTGCTGGCGCCCTTCAAGGACGATCTGTTTTCGAAGCAGGCTGTGCTGCAGACGGGCGATGACGGTGCCTTCGAGGTCATCGACTATGACGAGATGCGCGATATCAACGGCCGCGACCAGATCCCGCAAAAGCGGGTGCAGCAGAAATATGTGGCGCTCGGCATCCGCAAGGCCCAGGCGGACGAGACGCTGTCTCTCGACGGCATCAAGCTCGATGTCACCAGGGTGGGACCGGCTCAGAGTGCCGCTTTCACGGTGATTTTCATCCATGGGCGCGACGGTGACCGGCGGCTCGGCGCCAACGATTACAGCTTCGGCGGCAATTTCAACCGGTTGAAGAACCTCGTCGCCGGCAATGGCGGCGTTTATTATTCGCCGACCGTCAAAAGCTTCGACAGCAGCGGCGTTGCGGCGATCGCCGGCCTGATCCGCTATGCCAACGCGCAATCGCCCGGCCGGCCGATCGTCCTTTCCTGTGCCTCGATGGGCAGCCAGGTCTGCTGGGGCATTGCGCGCGATGGTGACAGCGTCAAACGGCTGAAGGGCATGCTGATCATGAGCGGGGTCACCGATCCGGATTTCATCAAGAGCGCCTTCTATAGGGCGAAGCTGCCGCTCTGGTTCGCCCATGGCAGCCGCGACCCGGTCTATGCCGCCTCCGACCAGCAGGCACTGTTCGAAAGCCTGCACAAAGCAAAATATCCGACGCGTTTCACGCTGTTTGAGACCGGCAATCACGGGACGCCGATCCGGATGATCGACTGGCGCAGAGTGGTAAACTGGATTCTTGCCGGCTAGGAGGTGTGGACTCTTAGGATTCCCAAAAGAGCTTTGGTCTGATTCAATGCTGTCTTTTGGAGGCAGCCATGGGTATTTTAGACCGTTTGATTCTTCAGGATGACCAGTGGGAACGGATGTCTCGTCATATCATTGGCGATGATCGCACGCGCGGTTCGTCTGGACGTGACAATCGAATGTTTGTGGAAGCAGTCTTGTGGATCGTGCGGACGGGTTCGCCTTGGCGCGATCTGCCGGATGTGTTCGGTGATTGGAACAGTGTGTTTCGCCGCTTCAGTCGCTGGAGTCGGAAAGGCGTCTGGTGGCGTCTCTTCGAAGCGATGTCGGATGATAACGACTTCGAATACCTGATCGTCGACAGCACCATCATTCGCGCCCATCAGCACGCCTCCGGCGCAAAAAAGGGGCTGAAGATCAGGCCCTTGGCCGTTCTCGTGGCGGCCTGAGCACCAAAATCCATCTGGCGGTGCGTGGCCTTGGATGTCCTGTTCGTTTCGTGCTGACCGCCGGCCAGAAAGGCGATGCACCGCAAGCCGATGCCTTGATCAAAGAGCTGCCAGCCGATGTTGTCCTGGCCGATACTGCTTACGACAGCGATCGGCTACGCAAAGTCATCGCCGACAAGGGAGCGCAAGCGGTCATCCCGAACAACCCCTCGCGTGCAAGGAAGTATCCGATCGACAAGCAACTCTACGCCCAGCGTCATCTGATCGAGTGCTGCTTCTCCAAACTCAAACAATTTCGACGCATCGCCACCAGATACGAGAAAACCGCCCGAAACTATCGGGCAATGATCGCAATTGCCGCAACAATCCTGTGGCTCAGGTAACTGTCCACAGCTCCTAGCGCTTCTGACGGAAAATCGGAGACTATTTTTCGGAATAGTACGATGCATGAATTCAGAAATACTACCTTTGCGTGTCTTGAAAGACGCGCGGCGCTTGAGCGGACGATATTCGGCAGAAATATGCGCGGGATCGCAGAGATTCCCTTTACGTCAAGGGCGTGATGCTTTTCTTTGCTGCAAGCTTTTGATATTGCCCAAGGCATAAGCAGATTGTGGAAGGCCAGCATGACACCTGATGTACGCCCGCTTGTGGCGGGAAACTGGAAAATGAATGGCATGCGTGCCTCCCTGGATCAGATCAAGGCGATCGCCGAGGGTGTTAGCCCGCCGCAGGCCGACAAGGTCCAAGCGCTGATCTGCCCGCCGGCGACGCTGCTCTACGTGGCGACGGCGCTGTGCACCGACAGCCCGTTGGCGATCGGCGCTCAGGACTGCCATCAGAATCCGTCCGGTGCACATACCGGCGACATCTCGGCCGAGATGATTGCCGATTGTTTCGGCACCTATGTCATCGTCGGCCATTCCGAGCGGCGCACCGACCATGCCGAAACCGATCATCTGGTGCGCGCCAAGGCGGAGGCGGCCTTCGCCGCAGAGCTGACGGCGATCATCTGCATCGGCGAGACGGCGGATGAACGTCGGACAGGCCAGGCGCTCGACGTCATCAAACGCCAGCTTTCCGCCTCCGTTCCCGATGGCGCGACGGCCGAAAATACCGTCATCGCCTACGAACCGATCTGGGCGATCGGCACTGGTGTGACGCCGACATCAGGTGACGTCGAAAAGGCGCATGCCTTTATGCGGGCAGAACTTGTGGCCCGCTTCGGCGATGAGGGCCGCAAGATGCGTCTTCTCTACGGCGGCTCGGTCAAGCCGGCCAATGCCCATGAGCTGATGGGCATCGCCAATGTCGACGGCGCGCTGATCGGCGGGGCGAGCTTGAAAGCGGCCGACTTCCTCGCCATCTACCGGGCCTATGAGGCGCTGCTCGCCTGAGGCATTGTTTATTCCTGGGTTTATTCGTTTATCCCAGGGCATATTCCGGGCCGAAGGGCTTGGAATAGATGAAAGCCTCATGTAAAGAGCCGCCAGAATTCTTATTTATGCCCGTCTCCAGACGGGCAGGACTGGACCCATGCAGACAGTATTGATTGTCATCCATCTCATGATCGTGCTCGCCCTTGTTGGCGTCGTGCTCATCCAACGCTCTGAAGGCGGCGGCCTCGGTATTGGCGGCGGTTCGGGCTTCATGTCGGCCCGCGGCACGGCCAATGCGCTGACGCGCACCACCGCGATCCTTGCGACCCTGTTCTTCCTGACCTCGCTTGGCCTCGGCATACTGACGCGTTACGAGGGCCGTCCGAGCGATATTCTCGACCGCATTCCGGCAACAGGCGGCCAGGGCAACGGCATTCTCGATTCGCTCGGCGGCGCGCAGGCTCCGGCAAATCAGCCGGCCGGCAACGGCGTTCCGAGCAGCGGAGCAGCGACGCCCGCACCGCAGGCTCCCGCCGCTCAAGCTCCGGCAACTGCGGCTCCGGCAACTCAGGCCCCCGCGGCCACCGCACCTGCTACGACTGCCCCGGCGACGACGGCTCCGGCAACGCCCGCAGCTCCGGCCGCGCCGGCACCGGCTCAGCCTTCCGGCGTCCCGACGGGACAGTAAGCCGGTCTTCGACATAAACCGCCGGCAGGCCCTAGGGTCTGCCGGTTTTCTTTTGTTCAGATTCCCACGCCACGCTCCGAAAGTTCCGGAAAAGAATTTTTGGGCTGGTGGAATCGTTTTTGAAAAGGTATCCGGTGAATCCCATGGCGCGATACGTATTCATCACTGGCGGCGTGGTTTCCTCTCTCGGAAAAGGAATTGCGGCCGCGGCTCTCGGAGCGTTGCTGCAGGCCCGTGGATATCGGGTCCGGCTGCGCAAGCTCGACCCCTATCTGAACGTGGACCCGGGCACGATGAGCCCGACCCAACACGGCGAGGTCTTCGTCACCGACGACGGCGCGGAAACCGATCTCGATCTCGGTCACTATGAACGCTTCACGGGGCGTTCGGCGACCAAGACCGACAACATCACCACTGGCCGCATCTACAAGAACATCATCGACAAGGAACGGCGCGGCGACTATCTCGGCGCGACGGTGCAGGTCATTCCGCACGTCACCAACGAGATCAAGGATTTCGTTATCGAGGGCAATGACGACTACGATTTCGTCATCTGCGAAATCGGCGGCACGGTCGGCGACATCGAGGCGATGCCGTTCATGGAGGCGATCCGCCAGCTCGGCAACGACCTGCCGCGCGGCACCGCCGTCTACGTCCACCTGACACTGATGCCCTATATTCCGGCGGCCGGCGAGCTCAAGACCAAGCCGACACAGCATTCGGTCAAGGAACTGCAGGCACTCGGCATTCATCCCGATATCCTGCTGGTGCGCGCTGACCGCGAAATTCCGGAAGCCGAACGCCGCAAGCTCTCGCTGTTCTGCAACGTTCGCCCGTCCGCCGTTATCCAGGCGCTCGACGTCGCCAACATCTACGATGTGCCGATAGCCTACCACAAGGAAGGTCTGGACGACGAAGTCCTTGCCGCCTTCGGCATCGAGCCGGCGCCGAAGCCACGGCTCGACCAGTGGGAAGAGGTCTGCAATCGCATCCGCACGCCGGAGGGCGAGGTGACGATCGCGATCGTCGGCAAATATACCGGCCTCAAGGACGCCTATAAGTCGCTGATCGAGGCTCTGCATCACGGCGGCATCGCCAATCGCGTCAAGGTCAACCTCGAATGGATCGAATCCGAGGTCTTCGAAAAGGAAGATCCGGCACCCTATCTCGAAAAGGTGCACGGCATCCTCGTGCCCGGCGGCTTCGGTGAACGCGGTTCCGAAGGCAAGATCCACGCTGCCCGCTTTGCCCGCGAGCGCAAGGTGCCGTATTTCGGCATCTGCTTCGGCATGCAGATGGCGGTCATCGAGGCGGCGCGCAATCTCGCCGACGTGGCCGGTGCCTCCTCGACAGAATTCGGCGCGACGAAAGAACCCGTGGTCGGCCTGATGACCGAATGGGTCAAGGGCAACGAATTGCAGAAGCGCACGGCAGCCGGGGATCTCGGCGGCACGATGCGCCTCGGCGCCTACAAGGCGTCGCTGAAGAAGGGCACGAAGATCTCGGATATCTACGGTTCCACCGATATTTCCGAGCGTCACCGCCACCGCTACGAGGTCAATGTCGACTACAAGGATCGGCTCGAAAACTGCGGTCTCGTCTTCTCCGGCATGTCGCCGGACGGCGTGCTGCCGGAGACGATCGAATATCCCGACCATCCCTGGTTCATCGGCGTGCAGTACCACCCGGAACTGAAGAGCCGGCCTCTCGATCCGCATCCGCTGTTTGCGAGCTTCATCGAAGCGGCGACGGAACAAAGCCGTCTCGTCTGACGAATACCAACACCAGATCGCGCGGTTAGAGCATTTCCGTTTTCTTCGAGTAACGGAAATGCTCTATCTCTTTGTTTTCACGCAATTCCGGACGCAAAACCGCTGCGCACTTTTGCTGGAATTGCTCTGGCACGATCTGGATAACATCCGTGCTTGCGCTATCTCGCCGGCATGAACACCGGACGCAGCACCACCGTCTCACGCTTCATCGCAGCACCACGCCAGCGCATCTACCGCGCCTTCCTCGATGCAGATGCCGTCGCCACCTGGCTTCCGCCCGGTTCGATGAAGGGCATCGTCCATGCCTTCGAGGGCAGGGAAGGCGGTGCCTTCAGCATGTCGCTCGTCTATCCCGACGACGAGGCGTCGCAGCCGGGCAAGAGCTCCGACAAGACCGACAGGTTCGAAGGCCGCTTTGCCAAGCTCGTGCCGGACGAACGAATCGTTTGGGCCACGACCTTCGATTCCGAGGACGAGGGCTTTTCCGGCGAGATGACCGTGACCACGATATTGTCGCCTGCAGATGGAGGCACCGATGTGACGATGGTCTGCGACAACATTCCCTCCGGCATTCGCCTCGAAGACAATGAGGAAGGTTGCCGCTCGACGCTCGACAACCTCGCCGCCTTCGTCGGCGGTTGACGGTCGCCGGCAAGGATATGGCCCTGCCGGCGAATTCAACCTCTAAGCTGCGGCCGGCAGCGGCCCGATATAGACCGAGCGCGGACGGATCAGCCGGCCGTCGAGCGCCTGTTCACGTGCATGGGCCAGCCATCCGACGGTGCGGCCGATAGCGAAGACGCCGGTGAAGGCCTCACGGGGAAAGCCGAGCGTTTCGAGCAGCAGCGCGGTATAAAATTCGACATTGACGTCAAGCGGGCGGTTCGGCTTGCGCGCCTTCAGGATCGCCAATGCGGCGGCCTCCACGGCTTCCGCCAGCGCGCCGCGGGCGCTGTTTACCTGTCCGGTTGATATCAGCGGCTTCAGAGCGCCCTTCAACGCATCGGCGCGCGGATCGCGGACGCGATAGATGCGATGGCCGAAGCCCATAAGCCTTTCGCCGCGGTCGAGCGCTTCGCCGAGCCACGGGTTGGCATTCTCCGCCGTTCCGATCGCATCCAGCATGTCGAGCACGGGACCGGGCGCGCCACCATGCAGCGGCCCTTTCAGGGCGCTCAGCGCCGCCAGCACCGAAGAGGTGAGGCCAGCCTGCGTCGAGGCGATGACGCGCGACGCGAAGGTCGAGGCATTGAGGCCATGGTCAGATATCGTCACGAGATAGGCATCGAGTGCAGCCGTCTGCTCCCTGGTCGGCATTTTTCCGGTCAGCATGCGCAGGATATCGGCCGCCTGCGGCAGCGAGGCGTCCGGTGCGATCGGCTGTTCACCGCGTTGCAGGCGCAAAACCGCCGGCAGAAAGACCGCAGGCGCCGCCAGAAGGTTGAGCGCGGTATCGAAATCCTCGCCGTCAGGCAGCCGGGCGATCAGCGCCCGCATCGCATCGACCGGAGGCAGGGCGAGCAAAGAGGCATCGGCGGCCTTGATGTGGTCGAACACCCCAGTTCGCGCCTGCGCCAGCCAGTCGCGCAATTCCACTTCATTGAAGCTTCGCTCCATCAACCCGTCCAGCAACAGGGCTGCGACGCCTTCATAGGTGCCGTCTGCGACCAGATGATCCAGCGATACGCCGCGGATGATCAGTCGTCCCGCTTCGCCATCGACATCCGAGAGCTGCGTTTCGGCGGCAATGACGTCTTCCAAGCCATTTTTCATGTTGTTTTCTCCTTTACGATCGGGATGATCCAACCTAGTCGTCATTGACGTCAATCTTGACGTAATTGATCAATGTGAGGCTCCAATGTCGTGGCTGACTGCCGAGGAGGCGTTGCGGGCGCTGAAGACCAAGCCGCAGACGCTCTACGCCAATGTCAGTCGCGGGCGCATCCGTGCCAAGCCCGATCCCACCGACCCGCGCCGCAGCCTCTACCAGGCTTCCGACGTACAGCGGCTTGCCGAACGCCATGCCGGCCGCCGCAAGACCGAAACGGTCGCCGCCGAGGCGATCCGCTGGGGCGATCCGGTTCTCTCCTCGGCAATTTCCACCATCATCGGCGGACGGCTTTTCTATCGCGGAAAGGATGCGGCCGATTTCGCCGAAGTCGCGACGCTGGAGCAGACGGCGGCACTGCTCTGGAACGGCGCGGAAACACTTTCCTCCGGCAGCGGGACCGGACATGCCTCTCCGTCGCTTCAGGTTGCCTTCCTGGCGCTGGCAGGGCGGGTGACCTCGGATCTGCCATCGCTCGGCCGCTCGCAGGCAGCACTCCGCCGCGAAGCAAGTGGCGTTCTCCGCACCGTCGCCGATGCGCTGGCGCCAGGGCCTTCCGACCAGCCGCTGCATTTGCGGCTTGCGGCAAGCTGGCAGCGGCCGGACGCTGCCGATTGCCTGCGTCGCGCGCTGGTGCTGCTTGCCGATCACGAACTCAACGCCTCGACCTTTGCGGCGCGGGTCACGGCATCGGCGGGTGCAGCTCTTTCGGCCGTCGTGCTGTCCGGTCTGGCGACGCTGACAGGGCCGTTGCATGGCGCCGCTTGGCAGGGCGTCGACGCCTTGATCGAGACCGCTTCCGCCCTTGGGTCGGAAAGGGCGATCCGCCGCACGCTCGCCCAGGGTAATCGCCTGTTGGCCTTCGGTCATCCGCTCTATCCCGATGGCGACGTCAGGGCTCTGGCGCTGCTTTCGCACTTTGACTTGCCGCCACAGTTTGCCGAGATCCGGGAAACCGGCGAGGAGATGGTCGGCGAGAAGGTCAACGTCGATTTCGCGCTTGCCGCAATGGCCGCCGCCTTCGACCTCCCGAGGGAGGCGCCGATCATCATTTTCTCGCTTGCCCGTTCCGCCGGCTGGCTAGCACATGCGATGGAGCAGATCGACAGCGGCGAATTGATCCGGCCGCGGGCGCGTTATGCCGGACCCGTGCTTGAAACGGATAGTAGAACGTAAGAATTCCGCCGGCGATTGCGCCGGTTTACTTTTTTTGCCTAGGGAAATATTTGAATTCGTCTATCATCCCTCACATGGAAGAAGACGGTTGGCGGGCGCTTTCGAAAAGAGCTGTTCCGCATAGTCAAGGGGACTTTCCATGAATACGACGCTTCGCAGCCTGCTTGCCGCCGCACTCGTTCTCGGCCTCATTCCGCATGGGGCGGCCTTTGCGCAGTCTGCCGGCTGCACGGTATCGCGTGATGCCGGCGCCCGCCAGGTGCTCAGTTGTCCAGGCGGCGTCACGGTAACGGCGGAGGCGGGCGCCGCCTACAGCCTCGTCGACCGCAACCGCGACGGCAGCCCTGATTCGGCATCGCTGCGGCGCAAGGCCATTCTCGTCGATGTCGACAGCAACCAGCACGCCGGTGGTTTTCAGGTCGTGACGCCGCAGGCGATCGCTGCCGTGCGCGGTACGCAATGGGCTGTCGATGTCGCAGGCGGCAAGACCTCGGTGCTGGTCGTCAGAGGCAGTGTCGCGGTCCGCCGGCCGGCCGGCGAGGCAGTGGTGTTGTCGCCGGGCGAGGGCGTCGACGTTACCGACGGAACAGAACCCCTCGTCGTGCGCCGCTGGCCGGCGCCACGCGCCGCCGCCCTTCTTGCCCGCCTCGGCCAATAAATCCCATGAACCATCGTCTACTGACCGTGATCGCGCTGCTGCTCGCCGGTCTTTGGGCGGCTGCGCTCGGCTATACCCATCTCAATGCCGGAAGCGGCCTTCTCGACCGGATGGAGGCCTCGCTTGCCGATATCCGCAGCGCCATCGTCGGCGCGAAAACACCGCCGCCCGTCGTCTCAATCGTTGCGATCGACGACCGCACCGCTAGGGCGCACGGTTATCCGCTCGATCGGGCGACACTTGCACGCCTTGCCGAGGCGATCACCGCGTTGAAGCCGAAGGCTTTGGCGATCGACATTCTGCTCGTCGATCCGGGGCCGGAAGCGGGTGATGCGGCGCTGACTGCTGCCCTTCGCCAGGGGCCGAGCGTGATTGCGGCCGCTGCCACTTTCGCGCAAAGCAGCCAGCGGGTCACGGATGCGGCCGGCGATCCGCTTGCCGCCATCCCTGAGGCAAACCAGCTGCTCTTGCCGCTTCCGCGCTTTGCCGAGGCAGCGGCGGTCGGTATCGTCAATGTCGCAACCGACCAGACCGGCACGCCGCGCTTCATTCCGCTGATCTCGCGTTCCGCAGACCGGCTGGATCCGGCTTTTCCGCTGCGTGTCGCGTCGGTGGCGCTCGGCGTCGACCCCACCATCGAACCCGATGCCATCATGCTCGGAAAGCTGCGTATTCCCACCGATATCGGCCAGCGCCTGCCGGTGACTTTTTATGGCGGGCATGGCAGCATCGCCACCTTTAGCGCCGCCGATGCGCTGGATGGCAAGCTTTCGGCGGATGCGGTCACTGGTCGCATCGTCGTCATCGGTTCGACGGTGACGGGCGGCGGCGACGTCTTTCCGACGCCGTTCGATCCCGTCATGCCGGGCGTCGAGGTGATGTCGACTGCGATCACCCATCTCGTCACCGGCGACGGCATGGTGCGCGACCGTAGGATAAGGCTGATCGATGCCGGCATTGCCGTCGGTCTGACGCTCGTGCTCGTTTCGCTGATTGCCTGGCGCCGCAGTGCGGCAGGCTACATCATCATCGTGCTGACGCTGATCGTCTGGGCGATGATCAATCTGTCGGCTTTTGCGCATGGCTACTGGTTGAGTGCGGCGCTGCCGATCGCCGCAGCGCTGCCGCCGGCGCTGATCTACGGGGCGGCCGAGCTCTGGCTCGACCGCGGCCGCGCCCGCCATTTCGCCGAGCAGAGCGCGCTCCTGCAGCGCATCGAGGCGCCCGGCCTCGGCGAGTGGCTGGCGCGCGATCCGAATTTCCTTGCTGCGCCGGTGCGCCAGAACGCCGCCGTCATCTTCATCGATCTCTCGGGTTTCACCGGCCTCAGCGAAAATGTCGGGCCGGTGGCGGTCAGCGAGATGCTGAGCGGCTTCTTCGAACTGGTCGACGAGGAGGCGCGCGCCCATGGCGGCGCCATCACCAGCTTCATGGGCGACGGCGCGATGATCCTGTTCGGCCTACCGGAGCCGGCCGATGACGATGCCGCCCGCGCCGCTGCCTGCGCGGTCAGCCTCTGCGAGCGCACACGAGCCTGGCTTCAAGCGCATGCGGGCTTTGCCCCGAAAAAGATCGGCTTCAAGGTCGGCGCCCATTGCGGCCCGATCGTCGCCTCGCGATTGGGCACCGGCGACCGGCAACAGATCACGGCGGCGGGAGACACCATCAATGTCGGCAGCCGGCTGATGGAGGTGGCCGCCCGCCATGGTGTCGAACTGGCGCTGAGCGCCGAAATCGTCCGCGCTGCCGGCTCCGATAGCGTGCTCACGCAGTCAGGCCGCATGGAGGGACCGTTGGAAACGGCGCTGCGCGGCCGGGCAAGCCGCATCGACGTCTGGCTGTGGCGTAGCCGTACGCTTTGACAATCGCCGCGGGAGCGGCTAGGAACGGCGCAAATACCCCGCCGGCTGGCTCCGGCCATGGCGCAGCAACGCGCCTGACAGCTCCGAAAGATCGAATCCATGACAGAATTTAACGGCGTCGTCCCGGCGATCGCCAAGGCGTTGCAGAAGCGCGGTTACGCCGAACTCACCCCGGTCCAGAAGGCGATGCTCGATCCGGCGCTTGCCGCTTCCGACGCGCTGGTCTCGGCCCAGACCGGTTCCGGCAAGACCGTCGCCTTCGGCTTGGCGCTGGCGCCAACGCTGCTCGAAGGCAGGGAGCGCTTCGGCAATGCCGGCGCGCCGCTCGCCATCGTCATCGCCCCGACGCGCGAACTTGCTCTACAGGTCAAGCGTGAGCTCGAATGGCTCTTTGAGATGACTGGCGCGGTGATCGTCAGCTGCGTCGGCGGCATGGACATCCGCAGCGAGCGCCGCTCGCTCGAACGCGGCGCCCATATCGTCGTCGGCACGCCCGGCCGGCTCTGCGACCATATCCGCCGCAGGGCGCTCGACATGTCGGAACTGAAGGCTGCCGTGCTCGACGAGGCCGACGAGATGCTCGATCTCGGCTTCCGCGAGGATCTCGAATTCATCCTGGATGCGGCACCGGACGAACGCCGGACGCTGATGTTTTCAGCAACGGTGCCGGCGGCGATCGCGAAGCTTGCCAAGAGCTACCAGCGCGATGCCGTGCGCATCAGCACCGCGGCCGAGGAAAAGCAGCATATCGATATTGAATATCGCGCGCTCATGGTGGCCCCGAGCGACCGCGAGAATGCGATCATCAACGTGCTGCGCTATTACGAGGCGACCAACGCCATCGTCTTTTGCTCGACGCGCGCTGCCGTCAATCATCTGACCGCGCGGTTCAACAACCGCAATTTCGCCGTGGTGGCGCTGTCCGGCGAGCTGACGCAGAACGAACGCAGCCATGCGCTGCAGGCGATGCGCGACGGGCGCGCCCGGGTCTGCATCGCGACCGACGTCGCCGCCCGCGGCATCGACCTGCCGGGCCTCGATCTCGTCATCCACGCCGACCTGCCGACCAACCCGGAAACGCTGCTGCACCGCAGCGGCCGTACCGGCCGGGCCGGACGCAAGGGCATCAGCGCCATGATCGTGCCGCTGAATGCACGGCGCAAGGCAGAGCGCCTGCTGGAGAATGCCGGTATTTCGGCTGCCTGGGCGCGACCGCCCTCGGCCGAGGAGGTGAGCGAACGCGACGACGAGCGGCTGCTCGCCGACCCGATCTTCAACGAAACGCCGCAGGAGGAAGAGCAGGGGCTGGTTCAGCAGCTTCTTGCCAGCCACGGCGGCGAAAAGCTTGCCGCCGCCTTCCTGCGTCTTTACCGCACCAATCATTCGGCGCCGGAAGATCTCATCGAAGTTACCGTGCAGGACGAACGCAGCCGCAACCGCCGCGACAATGCCGAGCCCTACGAGCCGGCGCAGAAGGGACCGCGCGAGGATTTCGGCGCTAGCGTCTGGTTCTCCGTCTCGGTCGGGCGCAAGCAGAATGCCGAGCCGCGCTGGCTGATCCCGATGCTCTGCCGCAACGGCAATGTGACGAAGCGCGAGATCGGCGCGATCAAGATGCAGCCTGAGGAGACCTTCGTGGAGATCGCTGCGGCGAGCGCCGAAAGCTTCCAGGCGGCGATCGGACCGAACAAGGCGCTCGAACGCGGCATCCGCGTGACCAGGCTTCCCGGCACGCCGGATTTTAGCCGGGCGCCGTCGCCGAAGCCTTATGCCGGCAGGCCATCCCGCGACGAGCGGCCGGACGATACGTTCCGCGGCGAGCGGCCGAAGAACAAGTTCGGCAAGGGTCCGGGCGGCGGATACGCCGCAGCCGACAATGCCGGCCAGGAGAGACAGGATAGCAAGCCCTGGAGCAAGAAGCCGGGCAAACCCGGCTTCGATGGCCCGAAGTCAGACAAGCCGAAATTCGACAAGCCGAAATTCGAAGGCGCCAAATATGACGGCAAAGGCGGCGCCGGGCCGAAGGGCAAGTTTTCGAAGAAGAGGACCGGCTGATTTTGTCGCTGCAGCACTGCGCTGTAATGCTTTGAATTAATGCATAATTTGTCCTTAAAATCGTTTCCTATTTGAGGAATTATGCAGCAACCCTTCGCCGGTCTTGGCGGAGGGTTTTGGGTCGTATCCCTCAGCGAGGCAAGGATGATGGTGGAAACGGCAATCCTCAGCGTTCCGGTTTTCAGTACGCTCTGCAATGAGGCCTTCCGGCTGCGACGCGCAGTTTTCGTATATGAGCAGAAGGTTCCCGAAGCCGAGGAATTCGATGCCGACGATCTCAGCGCCCATCATCTCGTCGCTGTCACGGCGGGCGAGGTTTCCGGCACRCTGAGAGCCATTTACGCCGAGGAACATGTGAAGATCGGCCGGGTTGCGGTTGCTGGCCGATGGCGCGGCCGCGGCATTGCGGCTGATATGATCGGGCGTGCAATGGAACTGCATCGCGGCGCACGCGACAACCGCTTCTATCTCACAGCGCAGGCGGACAAGCTGCCGCTCTACGAGCGTTTTGGCTTCGTTGCCTATGGCACTGAATTCCTCGACGGTGGCATGCCGCATCTTGCCATGAAGAACTATTGAGCTTCGGTGGCGGCAGGAGCAGACGACGATGAAACGCCCGGGCATGCAGCAACCCGATCCGGTCGCCTTTATCAAAGCTAATCTGCCGATCTCACCCGTTCCGTCCATTCCCGAGATCCGGCTTCATACGGCAGGCCCCGCAAGCGGGCTCTGGCGGCTTGCAGGCCGCAGAGAAGCCGATCCGGCACCTTATTGGGCCTATCCCTGGGCCGGCGGCGCCGTGCTTGCCCGCTATCTGCTCGACCGGCCGGAAATAGTCGTGGGTCGCCGTGTCCTCGATCTCGGCGCCGGCTCGGGGCTCGTCGCCATTGCGGCGGCGAAGGCCGGAGCCGCCACGGTGACGGCGGTCGACATCGATGCCAATGCCATTGCCGCGATCGGCCTCAACGCGGCGATCAACGGCGTGGATATCATAGCCCGGGCCGCCGATATCATCGAGGATCCACCACCGGAGATAGACCTCCTCGTGGTCGGCGACCTGTTCTACGATCCCACGCTCGCCTTGCGGGTGATGGCCTTCCTGCGGCGTTGCCAGGCGAGCGGCATCGAGGTGCTGATCGGCGATCCCGAACGGGCCCACCTGCCGCGGGGCGAACTCAGCCGAATCGCCACCCATATAGTTGCGGATTTCGGTGGGGGCACCGGCGGTGCCGCGCCGGCGGGCGTTTTTGCGCTCTTCGGCAACGGCTGAAAGGCTGAGATTATGCCAAGAGATTCGGCCGCAACAGCATGACCGGGCAGGGCGCTCCGGCCGGCAGTTCCGGCGCATGCGGCGGGCGGATGACGAGGCAATCGGCTGCGGCGAAGACCTTCATCATCGAGGAATCCTGCTTGCCGAAAGGCTCGGCGAGCCAGGCGCCGGCAGCGGATTTCGAAAGTTTCGCCCTGATATAGTCCTGCCGGTGGTCATTGGCGCGCAGTGTGACGGCCGCCTCCACCGTTGCCTCGCGCCGCACTGGCGGCAGGGAGGCGAGCTTGCGGATCAGCGGCTCAAGGAAGAGCAGCGAACAGACGAGGCTAGAGACCGGATTGCCGGGCAGGCCGAGCACATGCGTCTCACCGAAGCTGCCGACCATCAGCGGTTTGCCGGGGCGCATGGCGATGCGCCAGAAATCGAGCTGCATGCCGGCCTCGGTCAGCGTGGCCTGCACCAGATCATGGTCGCCGACCGAAGCGCCGCCGAGCGTGACGATCACATCGACCTTGGCGTCCCGCGCCGTGCCGATCGCCGCGGTGATCTTGGCCTTGTCATCAGGCACGATACCGAGATCGAGCACATCGGCGCCGGCTTTGCGGGCAAGGGCTGCAATACCAAACGTATTGGATGCGATGATCTGCGAAGGGCCGGGCGTGCTTCCGGGCGGCAGCAGTTCGTCGCCGGTTGCGAGGATGGCGATCAGCGGGCGCCGCAGCACCTCGACATCAGGTCGGTTCATGCCCGCAGCGACCGTCAGCCGCGAGAAATCGAGCACGGTGCCGGCCGACAACACGGCTTCGCCTTCGGCGAAATCCTGGCCGCGGGGACGCACGTGCTGGCCCTGCCGCACAGGGAAATTGGTTCTGATGCCGCCCTCGATCTTCTCCGCATCCTCCTGCAGCAGGACGCTATCAGCGCCTGGCGGAACAGGCGCGCCGGTGAAGATACGGACGGCCTCTCCCTGGCCGACGCTTCCCTCGAAGCCGTGGCCGGCGGAAGATATCCCGATGACCTTCAGCACGGCGCCCGGCTCCGGCGCGTCTTCGCGGCGTAGCGCATAGCCATCCATGGCAGAGGCGTTGAAGGGCGGTTGGGTCAGGCCGGCCGTCAGCTCGACGGCCAGGACGCGGCCCTCAGCCTCGGCAAGCGGCAGCGTCTCGGACGCCGCAACGGGCTTTGCGCGAGAGAGCAAGCGGTTCAGAGCCTCGGCGACCGGAAGAAGGTTCATCTTGCCTCCGGATGACGGAAATCGCCGGATTTTCCGCCGGACTTTTCTAGAAGTCTGATGCCGCCGATCTCCATTGCCTTATCGGCCGCCTTGGCCATGTCGTAGATCGTCAGACAAGCGACAGAGACGGCGGTCAGCGCCTCCATCTCGACACCGGTCTTGCCGGTCAGCTTGGCGGTGGCCGTAACGCGCAGACCGGGCAGGGCGGCATCTTCCTCGATCTCGACCGTGACCTTCGTCAGCATCAGCGGATGGCAGAGCGGGATGAGATCGGCGGTGCGTTTTGCCGCCATGATGCCGGCAAGGCGCGCCGTCCCGATCACATCGCCCTTCTTGGCATTGCCTTGCCGGATGAGAGCGAGTGTTTCCGGCGCCATCTTCACATGGCCCTCGGCAGTGGCGATGCGCACCGTCTCGGCCTTATCGGAGACATCGACCATATGCGCCTCGCCGGAGGCATCGATATGAGTGAGCCCTGGCTTTTGGCCGCTCATATCATTCGGCCGCGATGGCGGCTTCGCCAAAAAGCAACGCGCGGGTGGCGGCGGCTACGTCGTCCTTGCGCATCAGGCTCTCGCCGACGAGGAAGGTATTGATGTCGACGGCCTGCAGGCGCTTGCAATCCGCATGGGTAAAGATGCCGCTTTCGCCGACCAGCAGCCGGTCGTCCGGCACCATGGGGGCGAGCGTCTCGCTGACGCTCAGGCTGACTTCGAAGGTCCGCAGATTGCGGTTGTTGATGCCAATGAGCAGCGAGGAAAGCTTCAGGGCCCGCTCCATCTCCTCGGCGTCGTGGACCTCGACCAGCACGTCCATACCGAGGCCAAAGGCTTCGTCCTGCAGGCGTTCGGCCTCGTCGTCAGACAGCGAAGCCATGATCAGCAGGATGCAATCGGCACCCCAGGCGCGGGCTTCCTGCACCTGATAGGTCTCGAACATGAAATCCTTGCGCAGCGCCGGCAGCGTGCAGGCAGCACGAGCGGCCGTCAGAAATTCCGGCGCGCCCTGGAAACTCGGCCTGTCGGTCAGCACCGAAAGGCAGGCGGCACCGCCGGCCTCATAGGCGCTCGCCAGCGACGGCGGATCGAAATCCGGGCGAATGAGGCCCTTCGACGGGCTCGCCTTCTTGATTTCGGCGATCAGGCCGAAGCGGCCGGCATCACGCTTGGCAACGAGCGCCTTGTGGAAGCCGCGCGGGGCGGACTGATCAGCCTGCATCGCCTTCAAGTCGGCAAGCGACACCGTCGCCTTGGCGGCGGCGATCTCCTCGCGCTTGTAGAGTTCGATCTTCTTCAGGATATCGGTCATCGGGCAATCCTAGTCGATATCGTTGGAAACGGCGATGAGTTTGTCGAGAGCGAGCGCGGTAGAGCCGCTATCCAGCGATTGCGTGGCCAGCGTCATGCCGTCGCGGATCGTTGCGACCTTGCCTGCGATCACGAGCGAGGCAGCCGCATTGGCGAGCGAGATATCGCGATAGGCGTTCTTGGCGCCGCCGAGCACCTCGCGAAGGGCTGCGGCATTGGCGACACCGTCACCACCCTTGATGTCGGCGAGCAAGCAAGGGCTGACGCCGAAATCGGCGGGCGAGAGATCGAAGGTGCGGATCTTGCCGTCTTCGAGTGCCGCGACGTGTGTGATGCCGGTCGTGGTGATCTCGTCGAGGCCATCGCCATGGACCACCCAGACGCATTCGGAGCCGAGATCACGCATGACTTCGGCAAGCGGCACCAGCCATTGCGGCGAGAAGACGCCGAGCAGCTGGCGACGGACGCCGGCCGGGCTGGAAAGCGGCCCGAGCAGGTTGAAGATCGTGCGCGTGCCAAGCTCGACCCGGGAGGGGCCGACATGACGCATGGCGGAATGATGCAGCTGGGCGAACATGAAGCCGACGCCGGCTTCCGCGATGCAGCGGGAAATGATCTCGGGACCGACGTCGAGCTTGACGCCGAGTGCCGCCAGATTGTCGGCCGCGCCCGATTTCGAACTCAGCGCCCGGTTGCCGTGTTTGGCGACAGGAACACCGGCGCCGGCGACGATCAGCGCCGCCAGCGTCGAGATGTTGTAGGTGCCGCTGGCATCACCGCCGGTGCCGACGATGTCGATCGCATCGGCCGGGGCCTCGACGGTCAGCATTTTCGAGCGCATCGCGGTGACGGCGCCGACGATCTCATCGACGGTCTCGCCGCGCACGCGCAGCGCCATCAGGAAGCCGCCGATCTGCGAGGGCGTCGCCTGGCCCGACATCAGGATGTCGAAGGCGGCTCGGGCCTCCTCTCGCGTCAGCGGCTCGCGGCTTGCGGCCTTGGCCAGGAACGGCTTCAGATCGGTCATAGAGCCTCCTAGCGGACCGTCGCCTGTTCGGCGAGGGTCTGGTTGATCTGCGCACCGTATTGCGTCTGCAACAGGTTGACCATCTGATCGAGAATATCATCGCCGGCAGCATTGGCCATGGCTGTGATCTGGGCATCGCGGTTGTTCAGCACATCGCCGGTCGGCTGGGTGTTGACCTCCGTGACCTTCAGCAGGATCTGCGTCGAGGGATCGGCGCCGACAGCACTTGCGACCGTGTCGACGGGGCCGGAGAAGGCGGCGGTGATGCCTGCCCGGCCGAGGACCGCATCATCGGTGGAGCGGGTGACGCCGCTCTTGCTCTCGACGGCGATGCCGAGCGGCGTCGCGATATCGGCAAGTGCCGTGCCCTTGGCCGCTTCGGCCTTCAATTCACCGGCCTTCTTGGCGAGCTCGGCCTTCTGCTGCTCCGCCGTCCAGTCTTCGACGGCCTTTTCGCGCACCTCGGTCACCGGCCGCTCGCGGTCCGGCGTGATTTCGCGGACGTTGAACCAGACATAGCCGTCATTACCGATCGGCAGCGGCGGCGCATCGACGCCGACCTCGGTCTTGAAGGCTTCGCCGAGCAGCTGCTGCTTGGCGGGGAGATCCTTGACCTCCTTGCCGTCCTTGTCGGCGCCGGTCATATCGACGGCGTCGACGGCCACGGCGGTGAGCTTCAGCTGGCCGGCAATATCCTCGAGCGTGGAACCGCCCGCGCGCAGGTCCTCGATGCGATCGTGAACGTTGATCACTTCCTGAGAGGCATTGGAGAGTGCCAGCTGCTTGCGGATATCCTCCTTCACCTCGTCGAAATTCTTCGTCGTTTCAGGCTTGATGTTGGTGACGCGCAGGATGACGGGGCCGAAGGAGCCATCGACGACAGGCGTCGTGCCGCCATCGCGCGAAACCGCAAAAGCCGCATCGGCAACGGCCTGGTCGGGAACCTTGTCCTTGGTGAACTCGCCGAGCAGCACGTCGCTTGCCGTCTTGCCCTGGTCGGAAACCAGTTGGTCGAAGCCGGTGCCGCTCTTCAGCGCCGTTTCGGCGGCGGCGGCGAGATCCTTGCTGGTGAAGGTCAGTTGTTCGATGGTGCGGCTTTCCGGCGTGCGATAGGTATCCTTGCTCTTGTCAAACGCTTCGTGGATCTGGTCGTCGGTGACGGTCGCCGCATCGGCGATATCGGCGGGCTGCAGCTTGAGATAAATGAGCTTGCGGTATTCCGGCGCCCGGTAGCGCTGCTTGACGCCATCGAACCATGTCGCCAGCACGTCGTCGGCAGGCGCCTTGATCGGCTCGATATTGGCGTTGGTCAGCAGCAGGTAGTCGATACTGCGGCTTTCATCGCCATAGAGTTTCAGGGCATCGACCAGCGTCTTCGGGGCCGTGAACCCGTTGGAGATGGCATCGACCACCTGGCTACGGACAGCGACCTTGCTGCGCTCCTTGATGTAATCGTCCTGGCGGATGCCGGCATTGCGAAGACGCGAGACGAAGAGCTCGCGGTCGAACTGGCCGTTGACCGCCTTGAACGCCGGATCGTCGGCAATCAGCTGGGCGAGGCGATCCTGCGACAGGCCGAGGTTCATGTCTTCGGCGAGCTGGTCGAGCGAGGCACCGGCGACGAGCTGGGCGAGCACCTGCTGCTCGATGCCAAAGGCGCGGGCTTGCTCGGGGGTGAGGCGCGTGCCGAACTGCTGGCTGACGCTTGCCACCTGGCGCTGATAGGCGAGGTGGAATTCGTTGACGTCCACATGCTGATCGCCGACGGTCACCACCGTGGTGCTGTTGCTGCCCGTTATCAGCGACCGGGAGACGCCCCAGATGCCGAAGGACGCGACCAGCAGAAGCATCAGCAGCTTGGCGACCCAGGTCTGAGCGGCCCTTCTCAGGATATGGAACATAGAAACGCAAACCTCGCAGTATCATTGACCCGCGCGCGGGCAGACATTCGACGTTCCTTAAAACAAACCCGACAGGAAATGAAGGGTTTGTCACGCGAAAAGCTGCGCGGACCGACGGCAGCGCGGCAGCAGCTTTGCAGCGAACAAAAGATCGGCTCCGGCGGAACCTTTTTGGCCGCCATTTCGTTGAAGCGGCATCCCATGAAACAGGAGCAGACCATGGCAGAATTGAAAACCGCTTCCGCCGAATCCACCGCTGCGCGCGTCAAGGCTGACATAGCAGCAGACGATCTGTCGGCGCAGGTCGCAGCCCTTCGCAACGATCTTTCCCGGCTGACGGAAAGCGTGGTGGCGCTGGGGCAGGGGGCGAAGTCGGCGGTTACCGACGAGGCTTCGCTGATGACGGAGCAACTGCGCGACAAGGTGCGCGAAGAACCGCTCATGGCACTCGCTGTGACGGCAGGCATTGCCTACGTGATCGGCCTGCTCAGCCGCCGTTGAACGGGAATATAGGTGAAGAAAAGCCGGACGTCATGAACGCCCGGCTTTCAATACTTCCGATGACGGCAAAAGCTACCGTCAGCGGCGGATGACGCGCCCGATCGCGATCAAGATGCAGGCACCGACGAAACCGGTGATCAGATAACCCAGCCAACCGGCGAGCGGCTGGATGTGCAACAAACCGAGGATCCAGTTGGCGACAATCGCGCCGATGATGCCGAGCAATATGTTCATGAGCAGGCTCATGCTGCTGCGCATGGCCTTTTCCGCCAGCCATCCGGCGACACCGCCGATAATGATGGCTGCAATCCAACCCACGCCTGCGTCTTCCATGGTTATCTCCCTCCTGGCAAAACGAGTCACAGAATGCACGAAACGAAAGGAAGTTCCACTCCCAGTTACTGAGATTGCTTGCAGGTTCAGCAACTTATGTGACTCACGGCTGTAGCAAGGTGACCGGAGAGTTCAGCGCGTGGGCGGCAATCTGGAAGAGCAGGCCGGCAACGGCGAGCATTGCGAATCCGAAAGGCATGATCAGGCTTTTGCTAAACATCTTTCCTCTCCCCTTTTGCGTAAAGCATAAGCGGAAGCGGAAGGAGCGCAACTATATTGTTAACAGATAGTTAAGCCTCACAATTGATTAAACTTTAACACATTTTTGATTGTCGTAATACTTTCCGATGTCGAAACACTTCTTCTTCACGCTTCCCGTGTTTGCTGACGGATCTTCGGCGATCTATGCTCGCCAGACCTTCCGGTCTACGCCGCCTGATCAACGCCGACTGCAGACGCAATAGCACTTGGTGCTGCCATCTCTCCGGATCGCAAACTGGGTCGGCGATGGTCAAGTGATCGAGCGCCTCAAGCCCAATCCGCCGCCGGCTGGCAATCAGGTCCGGTGGACGATCAACATGAAGAAGAGGAAGGATGCTGTTGCGACCGTCGCAGCGAAGGCAATCTGGTAATCCATGTCGTTAACCCCGGTTGGATAGCTCCCGTTAACGCCGATCCGCGTCATGGAGTTCCATACCGCCAGTTCGCGCTTATCTCCTGCGGATTGATTTTGGCGAGGAGTGCATCATTTTCTCTAGAATAGGATGATTTTAGGCCCAGTCGGCCTAAAATCTGATTCCTGTTCTAAATTAAGAGTTAGAGCATGATGTCGTCCGAAAACCGCTCACACTTTTCGGCATCATGCTCTGAATCGCCATTCAATCCGGGGGAAAACACTTGATGCCAAAAGCTGCAATCGCCATCGCCTGCATCTGCCTGCTGACACTTTCCGGTTGCGGCAATACCGCATACGGGCTGAAGAAGGATGGACAGGAAGCGAGCCACGCCATGGACAACGCGACCCATCGGGTGCTTTCCGCCGGCTCAAAGAAGTGACGCAGGCGACAGAATAAAAAAGCCCGCCTGGGGTGAGGCGGGCTTAGAATAACAGGGAGAATGGACGGATAGACTCCGTCTCAGCTAATAAAGCACTTTCTTAAACGTGTGGCTTTACGTCATTCGACGTAACCGCGACCGGCAACGATCCGATGCGCACCATAATTCAAAATTGAATCAGAGATATCCGGATCGAATCAATGATATTGGGATCAGGTCAGAAGTTGCCCCAGTTTTGAGCGCGGGCACGGGCGCGAATAATCCGGTATTCGCGACCGCCATAGAGCGAGCCGATTGTCAGCAGAAGCGTCAGAACGTCCCAGATGATATGCATGTTATCCTCTTAGGTTGGACGGCCCTGCCGTCGATCGGTTGAAGATACAATAGCAATCTTTCGAATGTGCTTATATGACAAGAAATCGGGATGAGCGGGAAAGCGGGCAGGGCGCTTCCGCAGAGGAGAGGCGGTATCGCCGTCTTGGAGCAGCAAAGTGAACAGATTACCGGACGGCGGCTCATGACGATTTTCTCCGTCCGCCACATCACGTCCTATCGTTACGTCAGGGAGGTCGAATTCGGCGAGCATCGCTTGATGTTCCGACCGCGCGACAGTTTCGACCAGCGGCTGATCGAAGCGTCGTTGACGATCTATCCTGAGGAAAGTCATGTGCGCTGGATCCACGATGTTTTCGGCAATTGCGTGGCGCTCATCAATATTTCGAGGCCGGCGTCCGAGCTTCGTTTCGAAACCTGGATCACGCTCGATCATACGCCGCAGGTCGCCCTGGATCTTAAGGTCGACGACGAGGCCCTGACCTATCCATTCTCCTACGACAAGGATGAGATTGCCGATCTGACGCCGGCGATGCAGCGCCATTATCCCGATCCGAACGACGAGGTCGGACGCTGGGCGCGCCAGTTCGTGCGCGTTGGACGTCCAACGGAGACCGGGCACCTGCTGATGACGCTCTGTTATGCCATTCGGGAAAGCTTCGTCTATGCGCGGCGCCAGGAACATGGGACTCAGACGCCGGTGCAGACCTTGCAGCTTCGTTCCGGCACCTGCCGGGATTTTGCGCTGCTGATGATGGAGGCGGCACGCGTCCTCGGCCTCGCGGCGCGGTTCGTCACGGGTTATGTCTATGTTCCCGACCGGGACGGCTCCACCGTGCTCGGCGGCGGTTCGACGCATGCATGGTGCCAGATCTATCTTCCCGGCRCCGGCTGGACGGAGTTCGATCCGACCAACGGCATCGTCGGCAACCGCGATCTCATTCGTGTCGCCGTTGCCCGCGATCCGCGCCAGGCAGTCCCGTTGAGCGGCAGCTATGACGGGGATGGGAAGGATTTCGACAGCATGACGGTGCAGGTGAACGTCACCACAAGGCAATCTGGCTAGCCAGGCGGTGACAGTCCCGGTCTTGCGGGAACCGGGTAGCGCGATCAGCGTTCCCTACTCACCTCTGCCAATGCGGAGACGCGACAAGGAAGCCACCATGAAGATACGCGCCGGGTTTCATCTGGGCTACGAATGCATGCAGCCAACGCCAATGCTGCTCGTCCTCAATATCCACCCATCCCGTCGTGCCGATCTTCTCAGCGATCAGATCCTGACATTCGACCAGCCGATCGAGGCCTGGAGCTATACTGATGTGTTCGGCAATGCCTGCAGCCGGATCGTCGCCCCGCCGGGCCTGACGACAATCTCGACGGAATTCGAGATCTACGACAGCGGTCAGCCCGACATCGTTCCCGACGATGCCGTCCAGCACGCGATCAATGACCTGCCAGATGATGTGCTGGTCTTCCTGCTTGGCAGCCGCTATTGCGACACCGACAGGCTTGCCGATTTTGCCTGGGCCACGTTCTCATCGACGCCGCTCGGCTGGGCGCGTGTCCAGGCGATCTGCGATTTCGTCCATGACCACATCACCTTCGATTACCTGAAGGCGGACGTTCTCCGGACCGCGCATGGCGGCTTCACCGATAAGGCGGGCGTCTGCCGCGACTTTGCCCATCTCGCCATCGCGCTTTGCCGATGCATGAATATCCCAGCCAGATATTGCACGGGCTATCTCGGCGATATCGGCGTTCCGATCGATCCCAATCCAATGGATTTCAGCGCCTGGTTCGAGGTCTTTCTCGGAGGCCACTGGCATACGGTTGACGCCCGCCACAACACGCCACGCATCGGCCGGATCCTGATGGCGACCGGGCGCGACGCCACCGACGTCGCCATGTCGACGGCCTTCGGCCCGGCAACGCTCTCCCGCTTCGAGGTGATCACCGAGGAACTGCCGCAGGAGGCATTCAAGGACGATTGATGGTGGGCGAGGAGACCCTCTATGCCTTCTTCAAAAACTCGGTTTTCAGTACGAGGCCTTTGACCTGCTTGGTGTTGCACTCGATCTCACCAGGATTGTCGGTCAGGCGAATCCCCTTGACCAGGGTTCCGCGCTTCAGCGTCTCCGAAGTTCCCTTGACCTTGAGGTCCTTGATCAGCGTCACGGAATCGCCGTCTTGAAGCTGAGTCCCGTTGCTGTCCTTTACAATGATGTCGGCCATGATGTCCCCGCAGTAATTCAAAGTGCTGCAGCGTCCTTTGCGCGTCTGAAAAGACGCGCGGCGCTGTCGTGATGCGGACGGGAAATCATGTTGGCATGGGATAGTCAATGCGAAGGGGCCGGCCAGGCTGCTCTTCAGTCCTACGCGACCCTTCTTCAATCAACTCACGCGCAGACCTCCAGAACGCCGGCGATCCCTTACCGGCAGCTCCCAGCGCCCGGGGATAAATGAGCCCGGCGCTCATCCGCCGCAGCAAGTTCAGACCAAGGTCCGACCTGTCTCGGACTTCATGCCCATACTAACGCTTCGGCCGCTGCCATAGATTTTGCGCCGGGGCGGAGTTTGCGGAGTTTTTGCTGTGACTAAGATTATTGTCGCCGGGATGATACTGGCACCGCTTATCTTCTGGGGTTCTATTGGCGTCCTCATATACTCGTATTTTTCGTGAATATTTATCAGGCGCCCCGAATTCCGAAAACCGGAAAGCTTCTATTCAGTTGTCATGGTTCTAGTTCGCGAGCAACGATCGGCCGGGATCAAGGGGACCGACAACGGCGAAAATTCGACAGTGGGATCAGTTCGATTGGCCGCGGAAGATTGCAACGGCCGCCGCGACCAATGCAGCATTGTCACTCGCAATCGTTCCATCCGGGAGGTGCTTACCATCTTCCAGGCCGATGCGGGTGGAATAGCGGCGTTCGCGCGCCGATCGGACGAAGGGCCAGACAGTCCCGTCGAAGCCGTGCAGGAGGATCGGCCGATTGACGCGGCTGCGCTCAAGCACCTCGATGATGCCATCCCTGATATCGCATGCGCGCTGCAGATCCTGTTCGTCGTCAAGCTCGATCAACAGTCGAAAGACCCGCTCATGATCTTCGAGGCTGGTGTAGCGCTCCGCATCGGCGACCGATGCCAGCCCGACTTCAATCCCGACGCCCTTCTGCCGGAGCAGCTGGATGACACCAGGCGCATCGTCTTCCGACAGGTTCACCGACGCATAATCCGGCAGAACGCGCCAGCAGCGGATGCCTGCCCGCGTTTTCTCCCGATCGCCTTCGATCCAGGCGCCGGTGGACACACCGATCAGCGTTCCCGGACAGGCGCGGCGGATCGCGCCAAGCGTGTCGTCTACGGCGGCAAGGCTCTCCTTGCCGTCGGCTCCGCGCGGATGAATGTGGAGCTCCGCGGCACCCGCCGCGACCGAAGCGGCGGCATCGCGCACCATGGCATCGATCGTCAGCGGAATGAGCGGATGGAAATCCCTCGGCCGTGCGCCGTTGATGCAAGCTTGAACGATCATAAGGGAGCCTCGCGCTTGTTGGGCCGCTTAAGACACTGGGTATACCAAAATCTGGAAAATTCGAAGAACCTTGGCGCCGCCGCTATCACGGCTGTTTCCCCTGCTATTGTTGCAGCCCCAGTGATATCAAATCAGCCGAGATAGGCGACTGCTGCCTCTCGCGCAGGATCAAGCTGCGCGAACGCCGAGAACCTAAAGCGGCTCAATTAGAGGGTTGAAGCAAGCCTAACGCGGAATGAATTCAGCCCTGCAAGGTTGCCGTGTCATGTCAGGACGTCTTTGCGACGCAGGCTCAGAGGACGGCCACGTGATCTCGTGGCAGCGACGTGACGTCAATCTGCCGCCCGACCCCATTCTTGAGTTAATGGCAGTCGCGTCCTGCCGCAGCCTGTACATCATCTCATCATCGACGCAAAGGTCGCCGGTCGGTCTTGGTCTTCTCTCATTGCTCCAGCCGCAATGCGGACGTTAGTTCCCAGCCTCGCCGTTCACGGAGAATTCGATCTCACGACTCACCAAATGACAATGGTGTGGCGTTTGTGGCGGTGCTGGCGATAGCCGGCGCCTGGTTGGCGGCTCGACCTGCATGGAGACAGGTCGAGCTCCTGAAGATCCAAACTGTCGAGCTAACAAGGGAGCGCCTGGCGGAGCGCTACAGGATGATTAGAGACGCAATCAAAGCATTGGAATGGGACCAGTGGGTACAGGAGCATCGATTGCATCCCAGCACGCCGGTAGACAAAGATGCTTTCGTGGAGGAGATGCTGGATACTTTTCGTAATCGAAAGAAAAGGCTTCACTTTGGTTTGTGAAAGAGGTGGCTAGACGCGGCGTTACAAGCCGCCGCGATGGCTAGATCAAGGCAGCGCCCATCCGTTCATCCTAGGTTAATGCTTATTAACCCAGGCTAGACGCCTGAAAGGATGCGCCGATGATGAAGAAACTTTTTCCCGCACTTGCAGCCGTGGTCCTGGCTGCATCTTTCGCCCTGCCGCTAAACGCCACACCGATCGTCGTGCCGAAAGCAGTGCCAATGCACGCCGCCGACATCGAGCAGGTCAAACACCGCAGCCATGGCAAAAAGCATGCGAATGGCCACTGGAAGCACCAGCGATACGCTTACCGAGACTGTCGGTATTACGGCTCATGCTACCGTCCGCGGAACTATGGCTATCCCCGAAATTATGAATACCCCCACTACGGCTATCGCGACTATTACCCCTACCAACGTAGGTCAGGTGTGAGCCTGTATTTTAATTTCTAGCCGTCCGCGCAGGACGACGAGAAGTACGACACGGGCATCAGAGGTCGTTATTTCGGTGCCGATCCGTCCAGTCGATCATCGGGGCGACAGCAAAGAAAAAGGTCGGGGCGAATGCTCGCGCCGACCCTTCTTTGATTGCATCAGCACGGTGCCAGTACATCCGTGGTCACCAGCAAAAGCTATCTGATGGACTGAATCTATTCGTCTTGTGAATTTTTGCAAGGATTAGGGGGTGCCGATTTAGGGCTAGGTGAGGGAGGCTCAATACCCACGGTACGACGAGAAGTACGACTTAACACGAAGTCACCTTGTTTCTGGGCCGATCCGTCCAGTCGATCATCGGGGCGACAGCAAAACGGAAGCCCGACCACTGCGCGCCGGTTCCGCTTAGATGGCATCCTATCGTTATGATAAGCGTACAATTTTTGGGCAGAAACCAGAAATTATGCAGCAAATTCAATGTTGCGTGACGGAAGAGGTGGGATTCGAACCCACGGTACGGTTTCCCGCACGCCGGTTTTGCCGTTTCGCGCTTCGTTGCGTTTCTCAGCGTAACATCTTGTTATTTAAAAGCGAATCTCGGCGCTTATCGGCTTCGTGATTCGTCGTTCTGCGGCGCATGGTACCGTTTTTGAAACGGCGAATGCCGAAAAAATGCCGAAATCAAGGCTCGCCCAAAACTGAAATGTCGAAACCGGATCAACAACTGTTGGAACATTCGGTTTTCTTAGGTTCGTGGGCCGATGGCCGCGATGAAATGCGCCTCGCGCTCTCTGCACTCGCGGAGCGTTTCGTGATCGAGCATCGCCGCTCGATCGAAAAGCTAGCGCTCGCCCTTGATCAACGCCGCACCATGTCAGGCGCCGAGGTGGGGGAAATCATTCGGAGCATTGGGCAATGACAGACAAGGACGACGACGGGCAGCTCGCCCTTATCGCGGCGCGCGCTGAGGCTTGAACGGTCATTGAGCAGGCGGAGTGTTCACGCTCTCATCGCTGCCACGGCCGCCAGTACAGCAGCGAAGATGAAGACGCTCGCCGCCCGCGTCGCCGAACTCGAAGCCGGCGGCGTCCACTATGCCGGCTGCTACCATAGAGGGCCTTGGAATATCGACGGGGAAGTGTGACTACCTTTGCCGGGTCGATGTGGATAGCGCTTGACGACGTGCCAGCGGGCGTTCAACCCGGTTCGAATGTTGCTCTCTGGCAGCTTTCTCAAAAGGGTGAGCCCCGGGCCGGCAAACAGACGGAAGGACGGCAGCAATGACCCTCGAAGAAGTTCTTCGTCGGACAAAGACGTCCCTGGACGCCCAAGCTGACGCTGCGCTGGAGAGGTCGCGCGAAAGCCTCCACTTCAGCCCGCTCACCGACAGTGAGATCGATGAGCTAATGGCGGAACAATATGTGTACCTTGTTCAATGGAAGATAGACGCCCTTGCTGAGATCGAGCGAGAACTAAGGGCATGGCAATGAACATGCGCCCGAGGACGGAGTATCGGTTCCAATCCAACCGCGATGTACGGCTCGATTGAGCCCGTCGTTCACAAATTCAGATAGAAATCTTACCTGGATTTCTGGCGCGAAAATCCGCCAGTGCTCTTTCTGTGTCCTCTTTTGACTTGCTGGCAATGATTTCAAATGGCGGTTCGGGCACCGTTAGGATAGCCCCGCTATCAGATATCATTAGAAAGAACTCCGACTGATCTTCAAGTCGAAACAGGAAGCAATAGCCTTCAGGCTCGTTGAGCCCCATACTTGGGTAGGTGAACCTTGCATGTAAGTAAATCGGTTTGGGCTTCGACATTTCTCGAAGCATCAGGGTACCCACGGCACCGGCGTACTCTGCATACCCCGCATGCTCTACGCTATGCTCCCACTCGAGTGGAACGCATACACGGGCAGTGCGCAGGAAAGCCGATCTACCTTGTGTCGTGGATATGTCGACGTCATCGAATGGTGCAAGCACCATGCCCTCAGCCATCTTCACTGCTCGAAACGGACCAGTCGCGGTTTTAAGGTAATAAGTCTGCACTTTCTTGCCTCGTGTATTGAGTAAATGTTCCGCTTCCTGAATTTCCGTGATTAGTGGTCGTTCTGGAAGTACATTGCAGAAGCACTGAAAGAATGGTTTCAGATCATAAGGATCTTTGATCTTGAAGACCGTGGAAAGCAGCCACTTATCATCCCTTCGAACCGCTTCCTCTTTGTTGATTGGGGTCATGTCTGCGTTCTCTCCTTGGTTCATCTGGAACACCAATAGGAACAGAATGTCGTTTCTTCCGTCAATTGATGCGCGTAATTAAACATGGCGGTCGCAACCCAGCGCCAGAGCCCCGGGGGCGGGCGAACGTTGAAAAGGGAAGCCCTCGGGGCCCCGCGTGCAATCTCATCCGGAAATTTTTTTGACGCTGACGAAACATCAGGTGGGCTGTATTTCGCCGGAATAGCGATTGCCACCAAAACCGTCATCTATCGTACTGCAGCGGTGATGTAACTTGGAATTGGGATGCCCGTTGTATCTTGGCCTCATAGCGATTCCAGAGCGCCAGAAAAAGGGTTGTCGCGATGAAGAAGGCGAGCGCTGCCAGATGGATTTTGCCGAGGCGGCGCGCGAAATAGGATTTGGCCTTAGCTTCGACAGCTTGGGCCACGGCCCTATTCCGCCTGTCGCCTTCGAGGAGAGACCGGACTATGCGTCCACGTGAACGATCCTGCGCGAGGGACCGATCATCGTCCTTCGGCTCTGCATTCAACCCATGACGCACGGCGCTAAAGATCAGGATTACCAGCAACACCCAGAGCATTATGAAGGACAGGCCCAAAAGGTGTCCGCTGGGGGTGGTCATATCCATCGGAGTCTCCGGGCCACAGAGCAATGATCGCCCCTGCCATCAAAGAGGAACAGACGCATGATTTCAACCTCGGGGCGCAACCTTCGGTCATTCACATCTTCATGGCAGCTGCCAACTCACATGCGTATATTTCCCGTCTATGGATGAAGCACCCAAAAAACACGCTGGCAGACCCCCGCATCACCCTACGGACATGCAACGCCGYCTAGTCGAGTTGCTCACGGCCGAGGGTGTTTCGCAACTCGAAATCGGCCGCGTCATTGCAATCGACGGAAAAACGCTGCGGAAGCACTATCGGCGTGAGCTGAACATCGGCGCCGCAAAACTCGAAAGCGCGCTTGTCGACCATCTGCTCCGCATTGCCTGCGGCAGGGACGGGACCGCCTTCCGGGCGCGGAGAGCATGGCTGGGGATCGTTCGCAGGGTCTTCGCGTTCTCGCGATGCGGGTTGGCGGAAGAGGTGGGATTCGAACCCACGGTACGGTTTCCCGCACGCCGGTTTTCAAGACCGGTTCCTTAAACCACTCGGACACTCTTCCATCTGCTTGAAAAGGTGGTGAAATCGACATTCTGTTGATTTCTGCGAACCGGCTATTGCCGCCGATTTGCTACCCAATCACTCGATGGCTGGCTTTTTAGCAGCTTTGATCGCAGCGTCAACTTGCTCTGCAGCATTTGCCGGTATCTTCGCCGATCGCAGTTTTGCGAGCAAAACAGGCAGGGAGGCCCCGGTGCCGCAGATTGGAAATGACTGGCGTTCGCCCCGGCTTGAGCGTTTACTGTATTGTTCTGGCGGAGGAAACAAACCATGGCCATGTATCTCACGCGCTTTAGCTACACGCCCGAGACGTGGGCGCGAATGATCGAAAACCCCGAGGATCGCCGAGAGGCGGCACGCAGTTACATCGAGTCTGTGGGTGGAAAGCTCCATGGATTCTGGTACGCCTTCGGCGAGCATGATGGTTGGAATCTGTGGGAGGCGCCTGATAACGTATCGATGGCGGCAGTCGCGCTTGCTATCGGTGCAGGAGGCGCGCTCAGCTCCATGGAGACCACTGTCCTGCTCAGCGTCGAGGATACGATCGAAGCCTTGGAAAAGGCGAAGTCTATTCGGTATCGCCCACCGGCAGCGTAGGTGGCGGTCCACTGATGTGGAAGAAGTGTTTCGTGCGGATCGCGTTCCCCGGCGCAAGCTCTCCGAGAATTGCGCCGGAGACATGCGAGAGCTAGCCCCCGTCAGATCCGAGGCCCTTCGGACCGTTGAGCTGGTTCATATCCTCGCAGAGAGAGCGAACCGCCTCCATCGTCACGGCGAGTGCCGACATCAGGATTGCGATGTCGTTGTCTTTATCTGGTTGGGAAAGCGCCAGAGATCGGGCATGCAGCTGTTGGCTGACCGTGTCCAGCTGCGTCAGGGTTTCATCGTTCATAGTGATTCTCCAAAGGTCTAAACCTTCAAAGCCTGCGGCGGCCATTTCGTTCCCATACAGCCACGAAGAGTCAAATACGCGATCCGCGTTGCATCACAGTCAGTCGGCGGGTGACCTACCCATTCGGATTGCGTAGGGGTGGAAGCCGCAGGTAGGGATTTTGGGGATCGTAGGATTCCTTCGGTTCACCCATGCCGGGCTTTACCAGATTGGGCACCAGTTTTCCCTCAGGCCCGAAAATATAGTCGATGCCGGCGCAGAGATGGGCGAGGGAGCGGTAGTTGAAATATTTGAACCAGTCGTCGGCAAGGAAGGCGGCTTCGTCCCACGTCTTTCCCCGGAGGCGGTCATATCCGGCCCGCTGCAGATAGGCTTCGCCTGTCCTCCTATCGACGGCGGCGCCGAGGCAAAGGTTGCCGGCGATCAGCGACAGGCGGAGCACCTTGAGAGTTTCGGCATCCTTGTTCGGCAAGGGTTTTAGGGTCTCCGCAAGATAGAAATTCGTCGAGGGATCATTGGTCATCGTCTTGCGCCAATAAGCGGGGAAACTCTCCGTGGCGGCGCCGACCGCTGATGAGGCTGATATCACCACCAGCAAGATCAAGCTTTTGAAAATTCGGCCCATTCTCATGCCCCCAACCCGCGATGAGAGTGCATAGCGTCATATCGCCGGGATAGGCAAGGAGTGCCGCGCTGCCGCTCGCGAAATACGCGCAGACCGTGTTTCAATATGGAGCTTTTGGGGCATCCGGAAGCGCCCAGATGTTCACCATATGCCCCGCATCGGCACGATGAATTCGGGCCTCATTGCGGCGGCGGGAGGGTAGGCGGAAAGGGCTCGCGTTAGTGATTTATAAACCATAATCATTAGAATTGTCGCTATCGCTGCGAAATCGTTCGTAAATTTGCCATGAACTTAACAAGATTAAAGCCTCGTTAGGCGGGTGGGGATAAGGCGTTATTGGCCCAGGATGGGGCAAGGTTCCTTAACCATAACGATCTTTGAGCGGCGTGGGGCATATGAAACTGGATTACGGGGCGGCGTCTTTCGCAACGACAGCACGGTGGCTGGCGATCTCGGCGATGTGTGCAACGGTGGCGGCGTGTGGCACGACGCAGGCAGTGCCGAAGAAAAAATCCCACGGCAAAGAATATTTCTCCGAATCCGAATATGGCGTGAAGGCGAGCCCGCGGGTCGCCACGGGCAACAACATCCCCAAGGGCGGCGGCCGCTACATCGTCGGCAATCCCTACGAGGTGAAGGGCAGGTGGTATTACCCGAAGGAAGACTTCGCCTATAACAAGGTCGGCGTCGCCTCCTGGTATGGTTCAGCCTTTCACGGGCGTCTAACGGCGAACGGCGAAGTCTACGACCAGATGCATCTTTCCGCCGCGCATCCGACCTTCCCGCTGCCGAGCTATGCGCGCGTCACCAATCTCGAAAGTGGTTCCTCCGTCATCGTGCGCGTCAACGATCGCGGCCCCTATCACGAAGGCCGCATCATCGACCTTTCCAACAAGACGGCCGATATGCTCGATCTGCAGCACAGCGGCACCGGCAAGGTGCGCGTGCAATATGTTGGCCGCGCCCGTATGGACGGCCACGACATGCCCTATCTGATGGCTTCCTACGTGCCGAAGGGCAGCCGTATTCCCGGCGTCAATCCGGAAGGCCAGATCGCAACCGGCGTGATGGTCGCCTCCAACAGCCGCAAGATCACCCGCGACCAGCTGCAGAGTTCGGAAGATTACGAGACGCCGGCCAACGTGCCGGTGCCGATGTCGGCGACCTCCTATGCCGGCTCGACGCCGAGCGCACGCTACAACGCAGCACCCGCTCTGGCACCGGCTGCCCATGTTCTGGTCGCGCCATCGCCGCCGTCCTTCAACAATGGCGCGCAGGCCATGGATCAGATGGTCGTACTGCCCGAGATCGGTCCGATGCCTTATGAGCGGCCTCAGAATTCGCTGGCGCTCGGCTACCAGGACGAAGAGGTGAAGACGGTGACCGTCGATCTCGCTTTCGATGCGGTGATGGTGCGCAATGACGGGCTGACGCACGATTCGATCCTTGCCGCAGCCAAGCGTCATCAGGCCAAATCCGTCGCGCGCTGAGCATGGCATTGCATCGGATTCTCCCTGGCTCTAACCTCTCGACATACGCCGCTCCATAAATGGAAATTGCGATGCTGAAGCCTGCGCTTCGCCTGCTTGCATGCCTGATGCCGTTTGCCACCGGCGCGTTTGCAGCCGATGGCGGTGCCGCCGGTTTCGCTACCAAGGCGGCGCAGGCCTATATGATCGAGGCTGCCACCGGCACTGTGCTTCTCGCCAAGAACGAGGACCAGGGCTTTTCGCCGGCTTCGCTCGCCAAGCTGATGACGATGGATCTCGTCTTCGAGGCGGTGACGAAGGGCCAGATCACGCTCGATACCGAATATCCCGTTTCCGAATATGCCTGGCGGACGGGCGGCGCGCCGTCGCGGACGGCAACGATGTTTGCCAGCCTCAAATCGCACGTGCGCGTCGAGGACCTGATCAAGGGCGTCGCCATCCAGGGCGCCAATGACAGCTGCATCATCCTCGCCGAAGGCATGGCCGGTAGCGAGCAGCAATTTGCCGTGTCGATGACGCGCCGGGCCCACGAGCTCGGCATGGAGAAAGCTGAGTTCGGCAATTCCACCGGCCTTCCCGACGGCAAGAGCAAGGTGACGGCGCGCGAAATGGTCACGCTTGCCGCGACCCTGCAGCAGACCTATCCGAACCTCTATCCCTATTTCGCCCAGCCGGATTTCGAGTGGAACAAGATTTTCCAGCGCAACCGCAACCCGCTGCTCGGGCTCGATCTCGGCGCCGATGGGCTGGCGACCGGCTTTACCGAGGGCGAGGGGTATTCGATCGTCGCGTCGGTTGAGCGCGACGGCCGGCGGCTGTTTCTGGCGCTTGCCGGCATCGATTCCGACAAGGAGCGGACGGAGGAGGCCAAGCGGGTGCTCGAATGGGGGCTGACGGCCTTCGAAAACCGGCAGATCTTCGCCGAGAAGGAAGTGATCGGTGCCGCCAGCGTCTATGGCGGCACGGCACGCACCGTCGATCTCGTCGCCAAGGCGCCGGTCAGCGTCTATATTCCGATCAGCAATCCCGACCGGCTGTCGGCGCGCATCATCTATCGCTGGCCGCTGACGGCGCCGGTCAAGCCGGATACCCAGGCAGGCACACTGAGGATTTTTGCCGGCAGCCGGCTGCTCAGGGAAGTGCCGCTCTATACCGTGCAGGCGGTCGGCGAAGGCTCGCTCAGCAGCCGGGCGGTCGACGCCGTGTTGGAACTCGGCGAATCGCTGTTCTTCTCCTGGCTCTGGGATAAGTCCGCGCCCGGCTAAAAGCCCGGTCCTTTCATGCAATTTGCCGGGAAAGGTGAATATGTCGCCGCGGCAAAAGGTTTTCCTACCTGATATCTTCGGATAGATAGAAGGAGCAGGGCGCGTGCGGCGCCTGGAATGCGGGAAGTTGTCATTGTCATCCGGTACGGGATTGTTCGTTACGTTTGAAGGCGGGGAAGGCGCTGGGAAATCCACGCAGATCCGCCGCCTCGCCGAGGCGCTGAAGGGCGAAGGTCACGACGTGCTGGTGACGCGCGAACCAGGCGGATCGCCGGGCGCCGAAGCGGTGCGCCATGTGCTGTTGTCGGGGGCTGCCGAAGCCTTCGGCACGCGAATGGAGGCGATCCTCTTTGCCGCGGCCCGCAACGACCATGTCGAAGAGGTGATCCGGCCGGCCCTTGCATCAGGCAAGGTCGTGCTCTGCGACCGCTTCATGGATTCCTCCCGGGTCTACCAGGGCGTCACCGGCAATCTCGAGCCCGATTTCATCGAGACGCTGCAGCGCATCGCCATCAATGGCGTCATGCCGGATTGCACCGTGATTCTCGACATCCCCGCCAAGGTCGGGCTGGAGCGGGCGCAAAAGCGTGCTGCGGCCGATGCTCCCGATCGCTTCGAGAAGGAGCGGCTGGAAACGCACGAGAAACGGCGCGAGGCCTTTCTCGATATCGCCGCCCGCGAGCCGGAGCGCTGCCACGTGGTCAACGCCATGCAGGCGGAAGAGACGATCGGCGCCGAGATCCTGGCGATCGTCAAACAGTTGCTATCGCCCGCAGGCCGTGCCCGAATGCCGGAAGCCGCACATCATGAGTGAGGCCCGGTATGAGTGAGGAAAGGCCCGGACTGCTCGACGGCGCCATCTGGCCGGGAGAAAATGCCAGGCTGTTCGGCCATAAGGATGCGGAAGCCTTCCTTGCGCAGTCCTACCGGTCCGGCAAGGGCCATCACGCCATCCTGATCGAGGGGCCGGAAGGCATCGGCAAGGCGACGCTCGCCTTCCGCTTTGCCAATCACGTGCTCTCGCATCCCGATCCCGAGACAGCGCCGGAGACGATCGGCGATCCGGATCCTGCCTCTCCCGTCAGCCGGCAGATCGCGTCGGGCGCCTCGCACAATCTCCTGCACCTTGCCCGGCCGGTGGACGAAAAGACCGGCAAGGTGAAATCGGCGATAACAGTCGACGAGGTGCGCCGCGCCGGCAAATTCTTCTCGCAGACCTCCGGTACCGGCAACTGGCGGATCGTCATTATCGATCCGGCCGACGACATGAACCGCAATGCGGCCAACGCCATCCTGAAGATCCTGGAAGAACCGCCGAAGCGGGCGCTTTTCCTGGTGCTCTCGCATGCGCCGGGACGGCTGCTACCGACGATCCGCTCGCGCTGCCTGCCGCTGAAGCTGGCGCCGCTCGCCGACGATGAACTCGTCGCGGCCCTTGCCCATCTCGGCATATCAGGCGAAGGCGGGGCGGTGCTTTCGGCCGCCAAGGGCAGCGTCGGTGAGGCGCTGAAACTCTTGAACTACGGCGGCGGCGAGATCATCGCCGCCTATGACGAGATGCTATCCGCCGAGGGACCGACAGCACGCAAGGCAATGCATCGGCTGGCCGACGCGCTTTCGGGGAGGGAAAGCGACACGATTTTCGATTTCTTCGTCAGCCACGTCGGCGACGACATCATGAACCGGGCTCGCGTGGCAGCGGGCGAAGGGCAGATCACTGCTGCGGAGCGGCTGGCGCGGCTCTATTCCGAGATCACCGAACGGCTCACCGTTTCCGATGCCTACAACCTCGACCGCAAGCAGACGATCATCAGCATTCTCGCCGATATCAAGCAGCCAGGCCTCTAAAGCGCGTCACCGCTGATACTTTTCGGCACCATGCTCTGATCAGCCGGTCAACAGCTTCAATGCGACGACAGCAAGCGTGGCGGCAAGGACGATGCGGATGGTGCGTTCGTGCAGCTTCGGCGCCAGAAGGCTTCCAATGATGATGCCGGGGATAGAGCCGATCAGCAGGGCAAGCAGCATCGGCCAGTCGATCTCGCCGATCAGCCAATAGCCCGTGCCGCCGATCAAGGTCAGCGGTACCGCATGGACGATATCGGAACCGACGATCTCGCGCACATCGAGCCGGGGATAGAGGACCAGCAGGATCGTCACACCCAGCGCGCCGGCCCCGACCGAGGTCAAGGTGACGAGTACGCCGAGAACGAACCCGAGAATGACAGTGAGGGCGAGGATGGTCGTCGGCTTTGGCGGCGTTCGATCACCGATGGCGCGGCGCGCCAATTCGAGGATCGGGCCACGGAAGACCAGCATGATCGCGGTCATGACGAGAAGCCAGCCGAGCGCGGTGGTGATGGTATTGGTCACGCCGATGCTTTTGCGATCGACGCCTGCCAGCAGCCACAGCATCAGCAGGGCGGCCGGCAGGCTGCCGGCTGCGAGGCTGCCGACGATCTTCCAGTTGACCCGCCCATGCATGCCGTGAACGGCTGTGCCCGCCGTCTTGGTGATCGCCGCATAGAGAAGATCGGTGCCGACGGCAGTGGCCGGATGAACGCCGAAGAGCAACACCAGCAGGGGCGTCATCAGCGAACCGCCGCCAACGCCGGTGATACCGACGAGGGCGCCGACACACAGACCGGAAAGCGAATAGAGCGGCTCGAATGTCAAACAAGCGCCCCTGGCTGCGCGGGGCCGCGACAAATCCGGTAGATGAAAACTGGCACTTCGTTCTTGTCCCGCCCTCTTTCCCAAGACGGGTAGATTGGGCGAGAAGCCGAGTCAAGTTCACCACGCCAGCGTCTGGGAAATCATCGACAGCTGGAAAGTTGAGGTTTCGCTCGGCGGTGACATGCGCTAAGAGCGGCTGACCATTTTTATAGAGTTAGCCGGACATTGGCCGCCATGACAGACAAGACACCCTTCTACATCACCACCGCGATTTCCTACCCTAACGGTAAGCCGCATATCGGCCATGCCTATGAGCTGATCGCGACCGATGCGATGGCGCGTTATCAGCGCCTGGATGGCAAGGATGTCTTCTTCCTGACCGGCACCGACGAACACGGCCAGAAGATGCAACAGACGGCGCGCGCCGAAGGGATCACCGCGCAGGCGCTCGCCGACCGCAACTCCGGCGAATTCCAGGCGATGGCGACGCTGCTCAACGCCTCGAATGATGATTTCATCCGCACCACGCAGGAGCGTCATCACGAAACGTCGCGGAACATCTGGAAGCTGATTGCCGACAATGGCGACATCTACAAGGACAGCTATGCCGGCTGGTATTCGGTGCGCGACGAGGCCTATTACCAGGAAAACGAGACGGAGCTGCGCGCTGACGGCGTGCGCTACGGGCCGCAGGGCACGCCTGTCGAGTGGGTGGAAGAGGCAAGCTATTTCTTCAAGCTCTCCGAATACCAGGAAAAGCTGCTTGCGCATTATGAGGCGAACCCCGACTTCATCGGTCCGGCCGAGCGCCGCAACGAGGTGATCTCCTTCGTCAAGTCGGGCCTCAAGGATCTCTCGGTCTCGCGCACGACCTTCGACTGGGGCATCAAGGTGCCGAACGATCCGGCCCACGTCATGTATGTCTGGGTCGACGCACTGACCAACTACATCACCGCAACAGGCTATATCGAGGACAGGAACGGCCCGCGGGCGAAATACTGGCCGGCCGACGTGCACATCATCGGCAAGGACATCATTCGCTTCCATGCCGTCTACTGGCCAGCCTTCCTGATGTCGGCGAAGCTGCCGCTGCCGAAGCGGGTCTTTGCCCACGGCTTTCTGCTCAACAAGGGCGAGAAGATGTCGAAGTCGCTCGGCAACGTCGTCGATCCGGTCAATCTGGTGAACCATTTCGGCCTCGACCAGGTGCGCTACTTCTTCCTGCGCGAAGTGTCATTCGGCCAGGACGGCAGCTATAGCGAAGAGGCAATCGGAACCCGCATCAACTCCGACCTCGCCAACGGCATCGGCAATCTCGCCAGCCGCTCGCTGTCGATGATCGTCAAGAATTGCGACGGCAAGATCCCGGAATGCGGGGTCCTCAGCGACGAAGACAAGGCGATGCTGGCACAGGTCGATGCGCTGCATGCCTCGACCCGCGAAGATATGGGCAAGCAGCAGATCCATCGGGCGCTCGCCTCGATCATTTCGGTCGTCTCCGAGACCGACCGCTATTTCGCCGGCCAGGCGCCGTGGGCACTGAAGAAGACCGATCCGGAGCGGATGGGCACGGTGCTCTACGTGACCGCCGAAGTCGTGCGCCAGATTGCCATCCTGCTGCAGCCCTTCATGCCGGAATCATCCGGCAAGCTGCTCGATCTTGTTGCAGCACCTGCAGACAAGCGCGATTTTGCTGCCCTCGGCGAAGCCGGCCGTCTGGTTGCCGGAACGGCGCTCGAAGCGCCGACGCCGGTCTTCCCGCGCTACGTGGCTCCGGAGGCTTGAGGCCGTGTTGATCGACACGCATTGCCATCTTGATTTCGCCGACTTCGAGGCGGAGCGGGACGAGATCGTCGCGCGCGCCCATTCGGCCGGTGTTGCGCAGATGGTGACGATCTCGACGCGGGTGCGCAAGCTCGAGACGCTGCTTGCCATCACCGAGAAATATCCCTCGGTGTTCTGCTCGGTCGGCACGCATCCGAACAATGCCGACGAAGAGCTGGATATCCAGACGGAAGAGCTGGTGCGTCTCGCCAATGCCCATGAGAAGGTGGTGGCGATCGGCGAGGCCGGTCTCGATTATTTCTACGACACGCAGAAGCCTGAGGATCAGCAGACCGGCTTTCGTCGGCATATTGCGGCGGCGCGCGAGACCCGGCTGCCGCTCGTCATCCACAGCCGCAGCGCCGACGAGGACATGGCTGACATACTGACAGAGGAAAGCGGGAAGGGGGCCTTCCCCTTTATTCTCCACTGCTTCTCCGCCGGCCCGGAGCTTGCCAAGACCGGTGTCGCACTCGGCGGCTATATTTCCTTCTCGGGCATCCTGACCTTCCCGAAGTCGGAAGAGCTGCGCGAGATCGCCAGGACGATCCCGCATGAGCGGCTGCTTGTGGAAACAGACGCGCCCTATCTCGCGCCGAAGCGCTGGCGCGGCAAGCGCAACGAGCCGTCCTACGTCGTCAACACGGCAGAGGTGCTCGCCGATACGATCGGCCTGTCCTACGAAGAGGTCGCGCGGATCACGACGGAGAACGCTTTCCGGCTGTTCTCGAAGATGCCGAGGATCTAGCGGCGTGCTCTACCGGCGGCGTTTCACCATTCTCGGCTGTTCGTCGTCACCGGGCGTGCCGCGCATCACTGGCGACTGGGGCGCCTGCAATCCCGACAATCCGAAGAACCGGCGCACGCGCGCAGCCTTCATGGTGCAGCAATTCGCACCCGATGGTGGGGTGACCACCGTCGTCATCGACACCGGGCCGGATTTCCGCGAGCAGATGATCAGGGCAGGGGCCGACCATGTCGACGCCGTACTCTACAGCCATCCGCATGCCGATCATATTCACGGCATCGACGATCTGCGCGGCTATTTTCACAATACCCGCCGCCGGGTCCCGATCTTTGCCGACCAATTTACGATGGACAGGTTGCGGGAAGCCTTCGGCTATTGCCTGGAAACGCCGCCGGGCAGCAATTATCCGCCGATCGTGCTGCCGATTGTCATCGAAAACCTCGACGAACCTCTGGAAATCCGCGGCCCCGGAGGCACGATCGCCTTCCATCCGCATATCCAGCAGCACGGCGACATCCACTCGCTCGGCTTCCGCATCGGCGATGTCGCTTATTGCAGCGATATCAGCGACTTCCCGCCGCAGACAGTCGAGAAGCTTCAAAATCTCGACATGCTGATCATCGACGCGCTGCAATATACCTATCATCCGAGCCATCTGTCGCTGGAACAATCGCTCGACTGGATAGGCCGGCTGAAGCCGAAACAGGCGATCCTCACGCATATGCACACGCCGCTCGACTACGACGTGGTGATGGCTGAGACGCCGGACCATGTGGTGCCGGCGTATGACCAGATGAGCTTCGAGACCGAGGTCAGGATCGAGACCTGAGCCGCGTTACCGCATGCCCGGTCCCTGCATGCAGGGTCACTGCATGTAGGGCAGAACCTCGACGGCGCCGCGGTGGATCATGTCGAGCGAGACATAGAGGATGATCAGCAGACCGACATAGGCGATCCAGCGATGGTTGGTGAGCAACCGGGCGATCAGGTTTGCGGCAATACCCATCAGCGCGATCGACAGGCCGAGACCGATGACCAGCACGCTCGGATGTTCGCGCGCCGCACCGGCAACAGCCAGAACGTTGTCGAGCGACATCGAAACGTCGGCGATGACGATCTGGGTCGCCGCCTGGAAGAAGGTCTTTTTCGGCGCGCCTACGGCACCTGCGGCTTCGTGGTTCTCGCCATGGCCGGCGCGAAGCTCGCGCCACATCTTCCAGCAGACCCAGAGCAGCAGCAAGCCGCCGGCCAGCAGCAGGCCGACGATTGCCAGCAGATAGACTGCGACGCTGGCAAAGAGAATACGCAGAACGGTCGCGGCCAGAATGCCGACGATGATCGCCTTGCGGCGTTGCGTGGCCTCGAGGCCTGCAGCGGCAAGACCGATAACCACGGCGTTGTCGCCGGCGAGAACGAGGTCGATAGCGATGACCTGCAGCAAAGCCGTCAGACCGGCTGCCGTAAACATGTCCATATGAATTATCCCCAATGCGTCAAAGCCGTGCTAGCGTCTCGACGGTTTGACGTCAACCGCTGAGGGATTTCGCGAGCAGCGCAATTTGCGACTTTGCGTATCTGATGGCAGGCGGCAACGTTATGGAACGCGCGCGACATGCGGAGTCATTCCCATGCCATTCCCTTGGAACATTCAACTCAGCCGCCGGTTCTTCAATTCAGGACACCAGACTTCGCCAAACTTCGGATTGGCGGCTGGGCCAGACATCGAGAGGAGAGTCCCATGGGCAGCATTTACAACGATACCAACCCGGCCTTTTCAGGACCGACAGGCGGCAGCAGCCTTACTGCATTCTTCGACAGCCGATCGGCGGCCGAATCCGCCGTCTCCCGTCTTGAAGATGCGGGCGTGCCGGTTGCGAGAATAAGGCTGATGCCTGGATATGAGGCGGATGGAAAAAATGCCGGCGCGATGAGCGACGACCGCAGCGGCTTCTTCGACGCGCTGGCAGACTTCTTTTTCCCCGACGAGGATCGTGCGGTCTACGCAGAAGGGCTGCGGCGCGGCGGCTTCCTCGTCCAGGTCAATGATATCGATGACGCGCTTTATGAGACCGTCCACGATATTCTGGACGACGAGGGCAGCATCGACATGGATGAGCGGGCAGATCTCTGGTCTTTGGAGGACAGACAGCAAGGCGCATCCAATACCGGCTTTGCCGGCCAACCCTCTGGCGGCAAATCGTCGGAAGATCTCGCTGTGTCCGAGAGCGCGTTCGACGATGCGCGCCCGGTTGCAATGCGCGACACCACGCATGGAAGCGCCAAGGTGCGTGCCTATACCTTGCCCGACCCCGACACCCCGTCATCGGACGAAACCAATCGCCAATCGCAGACCCAATCGCAAGGCGGATCTCACCAGAGCCAGGGTTTCCGGCGCGACCACTGATATTATGAGGCCCGGCCGCAATGCCGGGCCTTATTGCCTCTCGCTCACCTATTCGAGGATACGTCCATGCAATCATCCATCAACCGCCACGGCCTTCCGCCAGATCCCGACGAACTGATCGCGGAAGGTGATCCGCCCTTTGCCGATGCCGCTGAGCAAACCGCGCGTGAAAAGGCCGACGAGAGCCTGAACGCTCTGCAGCATGAGGTCAGGCTGCTGAATGCCCGCATAGGCATGCTGCGCGAGGATGCGGAAGCGGCGCTGAAAGCCAAGGCCACATCGGTCGATGCAAGCGCCCATGTCCAGCTCGGCGACTATCCCTGGCTGAAACTTGCCGCGGCGATCGGCGCAACCTTCATTGCGGCCAGACTGGTTCGACGTCTTCCGCTCGGCGTGCTGCTTGCGGGATTTGCCGGTCATCTCTCTGAGGCGAGACCGCGGTGACGATCGTTGATGGTGTCCCCAGGCACCGATTGGTTGGACGAACGTCATTGGAGCCGGTGATCGACATGCGAACAGGCGCTCATGTCAAAACCAAGCCGGCAATTCCGGCCAAGGTCGCGACACCACCTGCGATCGCAAAACGAACCGCATAGGCGATGGTCCCCATACTTGCAGCAAGAACGGCTTTCGCCAGAAGATTGGCGAAAGCGGCGACCGCGATGGCTCGAGCGGCCGCATCTGCAGGCACCTGGATGGATGACAGCTTCGCAACGGCAAGCGTTATCGCATCGAGATCGCCCAGTCCTGTGATGAATGAAAGGGCGATCAGCGACTGAGTTCCAAAGACGATCAAGGTCATTCGCGTCAGGACTGTCACGACGGCGAGAACGAGTGCGAAGCGCAGCACGACCATCACCTCGAGCGGGTTTCGAGGTGAAAAATCGGTGCTGTCATCCGGGCGTTGCAGCAATGCGGCGAAGCCGCCTGCTATGGCGAGGGTGGCAGCAGCCGGAGCGAGTAATGGAGCAAGCTCCCTGAAAACAGCTGGTGCAATGACGCCGCAAATTAAAAGCACGCGGGCGAGAGAAACGGCTCCCGCCAGCATAGCTCCGGCAGAGAGGAGTGGCGAGAGGGCAGGCATCTCTTTCGACTGACGGGCGAAGGAAAGCGTCAAGGCCGTCGAGGAAACGATGCCACCGCTGGTCCCGGTCAGCAGTATTCCGGCGCGGGCGCCGCTCAGCCTGATGAGGATATAACCGGCAAAGGAAACGGCTCCCACCAGGATTGTCATCATCCAAAGCTCGAAAGGATTGATTGTCAGCCAAGGATCAATCGGTTCGTTGGGAAGGATAGGGAGGATGACGATGGTCATCGTCAGCAGGATCAGAGCGGCCCTGAGTTCAAGCCAGGTCAATCGGCGAAGAAATCCATGCAACGGCTCCCGCGCTGCAAGAAGGGCCGTTATTGCCACAGCGCTTGCGGCCGTTACCGTCATATCCGCCACGACCGCGCCAAAGCCGAGCGCAAAGACCGCCAGGGCGGCGATTGTGCCGGTGGCGCTGTAATCCTCTTCTTGTGCCGCCTGCATGCGGCTGAAGAGGAGAACCGTGATGCAAAAGAATATAAAGATAGCTGTCGGCAGAATCGGGCCTGTCACCGGCTGCAGGAAACCGCAGAAGCCGCCGAGGAAACTTGACAGGCCATAGGTGCGGATACCGGCAACTCTTTTGCCTGGCGCAGCCTCACGATCCTGCCAGCCGCGCTCAATGCCGACAAGAATGCCGATTGCAAGCGCCAGACTGAGGCGCTGGAATGCTTCTGTCGTCACCAATGATGTCATCATCCGATGGGTCCAGGCGCGCCGGCCGATTCATCGAAGGCAGCTGCGCCGTATATGCCATTGCTGTTCATCCACAAGCTGCTCTGCGAAGTGCTGATATTCAATCGCGCATCGCACTTCATCGCTTAGCATAGATCTTTGCCGCTTCGCCCAACGAATTCCGCTTCCTTCCGGTTGAGGACGTTCATTATCACGCTCGCGCTTTCGCGGTTTCGCGACCTTGATCTTCGTCAAAGCGCGAGAGACCCCCCATATGTAATGATACCTGCAAGCATTCGGAGGACTTCAGCCATGAAAGCGCAATTCCATTTACCGCTGGCCACCTATCCAGACGCAAGCTCCTTCTCGCTCCTTCAGAATGCTGTCGATTTTTCCCTTCACCAAAAGGCCGGTTTGACGGCTAGTATACCGCTGGTCAGGATCGAACCCGTTCAGCCGCGATTTCYATCACTCCTTGACGTCGCCAACATGCGTGCGGAGGCGGAGCGCTTGAGTAAAGACAATGGAACCGTTCTCGGGCAGACGCTCCGTGATTATGCGAAAAAAGCCGAGGTCGAGGTCGAGATCCAGCCATTCGATGTGAGGCAGCCGTTTGTCGCACAAACGCTTGCCGAGCTGTCGCGCGCATATGATCTTTCTATTTTGGAAGCATCTGAGCTGATGAAGCCGCTGATCGAGAGCGTGCTGTTTGAAAGCGGTAGACCGCTCCTGCTTTTTCCCCCGGATAATTTCTCCGGCCGGATCGATGCTGTTGCCGTCGCCTGGGATGGAGGAGCCACTGTCGCGCGGACACTGGCCGGTGCCAGGTTCTTGTTGGAACGGGTTTCGCGTATCGTCCTGATTTCCATCACCGATGATAAGCAGATTGACGAGGGCAGCCGAGATCACCTTGCGACGGCGCTCCGCAAGGCTGGTCTTGCCGTCGATGTCGCCGCCGTGCAAGCGAAGGGAGACTCGCCAGCTAACGTCATTCAAGGCGCAGCCCTGGAACGCAAGGCAGATTTGCTCGTCGCCGGCGCATACGGCCATTCGAGGCTACGCGAATTCATCTTGGGAGGGGTTACACGGTCCCTGTTGACCCGCCTCGAAATGCCCACTGTCCTTTGCCACTGACTGCGGTGCGCGCGGCGCGTTGCTGATGACCGAAACATCGATCACTGCCCGGAGAAGAGCGTCCTCTGCGGGTGTCAAGTATCAAAGGCTCGCACAGACCATCGCAATCGCCAAAAATCTGATGCGACAATTAGCACTTGGGAAGGAATCAATGAACCTGCGCGACGTCTGAAGGCATCGGCTTGGCAAGCTCTTTGAGAATCGCTTCAAGCGCATCGGCCGTCGCCTGCAGGCCGGATGACCGCGCGATTTTCAGTGCCGCACTGCAGTGAGCAGACAATGCGTCCTGCTGGACGTGATCATTCGTCGGAAATACGATGCCCGCATATTGCGACGGGTTTCCGTCTTCATCCCTGAAGCAGCGACCTAAGGCAGCCACGGCTACTATTTGCCCGCTTCGATCAAACACCCGATAGTCACAGCGATACGGATTTCCTGTGATCACCGATTCGGAAATCGCCTTGGCCACAGATGGCTTGTCGTCCGGGTGAATTCGGTCGAGGTATCGTATGACCGGCAGCCCTGTGAGGGTCTGTTCCGGATCAAGCCCAAAGAGGTTTGCCAGCGCCGAATCCGCATAAACCTTGTCGGTCGCCAACTCCCAGGTGAAAATCCCAGGCTCTTCGGCATCCGAAAATTCGGACGCTCCGAAAGCTCTGTCGACAAGGTTCATTCCGCATCCCCAGTCTGCGCGCCAATGCTGCCGGCCGATCACGTCACCCCGGCTCTTCAGAGAATACGACGTGCTCGACCATTTCGCCGCCGATCTTACTGCATAATTCCTCAAATCGGAATCGATTTAAGGAGTCTTCGCTTGGCAGGAACCTACGCTTGATGGGTTCGATCTGTGCCGAATGAGTGGTAAGCTTGCCACCGAAGCTCTGCGCGAAAGGCGGCCCGAGACCGCCACACAAGCTCGCCACGCGCAGCCAGCAGCGTCGTTTTCTTGACGCGTACGGCGAAGGTGTGCTCCACCTCGGCTTCGACGTTCCAGAATGCGACGAAGCTGACAAGACCGGCGCGAAGGGTTGAGGGAAATCATGACGAAAATCGATCTCAATTCTGATCTCGGGGAGGCGTTTGGACCTTGGCGCATGGGCGACGACAAGGCGATCCTTGACGTCGTCACCAGTGCGAACATCGCATGTGGCGGCCATGCCGGAGATCCGGCGACCATGGTGGAGACGCTGGCGCTCGCAAGCCAACGAGGCGTCGTCGCCGGGGCCCACCCGGGCTTTGCGGATCGCGAGGGCTTCGGACGACGCCTGATCCCCTTGAGCGTCCGGGAAGTGGAGCAGCTTGTGGCGACGCAGACAGGGGCGCTGATGGGCGCTGCGGCTCTGGCGGGCGCCCGCATCCGTTACATCAAACCGCACGGCGCACTCGCCAATTGGGCGGCCGACGAACGGCCGGTCGCTGACGCGATCATCCGTGCAACCCGAGCGGTTTCGCCGGAACTTGCGGTACTGGCGATCTCCGGGACGGAGCTGGAACATGCGGCCCGCGATGCTGGCATGACCGTTTTCAGCGAGATTTTTGCCGACCGCGGCTACCTCTCCACGGGTCGGCTCGTTCCGCRCAACTTGCCAGGAGCGATGATCGATGATCCAGCACAGGCGGCATCGAGATTGATCGGGTACCTCTCCAGCGGCCTCATGCCGACGGTCGACGGCGTTCCGATCCCTCTCGATGCGCACTCGATCTGCGTTCACGGGGACAGCCCAGGAGCGCTCGCCATGGC